>NZ_VHLC01000032.1:0-85521 GCF_006547355.1 Myxococcus sp. AB036A
GGGTGGCACCATCTATGTCCGGACGGTCGCGCAAGTCGCATGCGGAGCGGCCAACTACCTCAACGCCGGCGGTGGCGCTGGCGGCGACACGAACGACGCCGATTCAGCTTTGCGCGGCCCTGGTGGCGGTGGTGGTGGCGGCAGAATTCTGGTTCAGGCAACGAGTGCGAATGCGTGCGCGGTGTCGGTCAACGTGGCGAACGGCGTCGCGGGCAACGCGGTCGATGGTAGCCGCTTTGATGCCACACCCGCGAACAATGCGTTTCCCCATACGGGCATTGCCACGCTCATGCATTCAGCACTGGCCGCACCGGGCGAGCCAGAGATTGTTCCCGCCACGGATGTGACGACGAACAATCCCTTGCCCACGCTCACGGGAACGGGCGTGCCAGGGACCGAAGTGGTGATCTACGAGTTGGTTGCTGGTCGAGTGACAGGCCCGGAGTATGGCCGTGCCGCCGTCGGTACGACGGCAGGTGCTGCATCGTTCGCTGTGACGCTCAGCCGGGCGTTGCGAACCGGCAACACGACGCTGGTGGCCGTCACGGAAGCCCAGGGGATTCAAGGGGAGGAGAGCAACCCGGTAATCTACACTGTTGATACCACCGCGCCTGACACGCATTTCACGGCGAATGGTATTCCCGCGTCTCCATCCCGTTTCTCGACGGTGACCTTCCAGTTCGCGTCGAATGAGACCTCGGGCGTGACCTTCCAGTGCATCCTTCAGGAAGGCACTGTGGCCACACCACCCGCGGTGAATTCACCGGAGTGGCAGGATGGTTCGTGTTCTGCGGCGGGGAGCCATACGGCGGCCTCCTTGGCGGGTGGCGAGTCCTACACGTTCTGGGTTCGGGCAAAGGATGCGGCGCAGAACGTCGATACGACGCCCGCTCGGCATGTCTGGCGGGTCGACCTGTCTCGGCCCAACACGTGGTTTGCCACGGGGGGGACGCCTCGCTCGGACTTCAACGAGGCGGTCGCGCTGTTCCGGTTCGAATCAGACGAGTCCCCCGTCACGTATGAGTGCATCCTGGCTTCACCACAAGAGTTGGATCGCCCCGCTGAGAGCGACAACCGGTGGGCACCGTGCAGCAATCCATACTTCACGTCCGCGCGGGGCGATGGCAGCACCAATTCGCTGTGGGTTCGCGCCAAGGACGAAGCGGGCAACGTCGACGACGCGCCTCCGGGGCATCCTTGGAGGGTGGACCTGACGCAGCCGGACACGCGGCTGACAGGGACGCTGCCAGCGGCGGTGAACAACGCGGACTCGGTGGTCTTCACGTTCCAGTCGGAGCCGGTGGGTGACGCGAGTGACTTCGAGTGCAGCCTGAACGGGGTGGACTTCGATGAGTGTGAGAGCGGGGACTCCTTCCCGACGCCAGGCGACGACGCGGCATTCACGTTCCTGGTGAGAGCCCGTGACGCGGCGGGCAACGTGGACCCGACGCCCGCCACTCATTCGTGGCGGAAGGACAAGATTCGCCCCACCACGACGTTGACTGCTTCCGTGGGCACGTTGAGCAACGCGCCTCGAGCGGGCTTCGAGTTCGACTCGAACGAGAGTCCTGTGACGTTCCAGTGCGTCCTGGACGAATCTGCGACGACTCAGGCGCCCGCGGAGGGCAGCCCGCAGTGGCAGGACTGCGCGGCGTCCTACCTGACGCGAGTACTGACCGACGGTACCTATACGCTCTGGGCGAGGGCCAAGGATGTGGCGGGGAACGTGGACAACAATCCTCGCCACCACACCTGGACGGTGGACCTGACGCAGCCGGACACTCGGCTGACAGGGACGCTGCCAGCGGCGGTGAACAACGCGGACTCGGTGGTCTTCACGTTCCAGTCGGAGCCGGTGGGTGACGCGAGTGACTTCGAGTGCAGCCTGAACGGGGTGGACTTCGATGAGTGTGAGAGCGGGGACTCCTTCCCGACGCCAGGCGACGACGCGGCATTCACGTTCCTGGTGAGAGCCCGTGACGCGGCGGGCAACGTGGACCCGACGCCCGCCACTCATTCGTGGTGGAAGGACAAGATTCGCCCCACCACGACGTTGACTGCTTCCGTGGGCACGTTGAGCAACGCGCCTCGAGCGGGCTTCGAGTTCGACTCGAACGAGAGTCCTGTGACGTTCCAGTGCGTCCTGGACGAATCTGCGACGACTCAGGCGCCCGCGGAGGGCAGCCCGCAGTGGCAGGACTGCGCGGCGTCCTACCTGACGCGAGTACTGACCGACGGTACCTATACGCTCTGGACGAGGGCCAAGGATGTGGCGGGGAACGTGGACAACAATCCTCGCCACCACACCTGGACGGTGGACCTGACGCAGCCGGACACTCGGCTGACAGGGACGCTGCCAGCGGCGGTGAACAACGCGGACTCGGTGGTCTTCACGTTCCAGTCGGAGCCGGTGGGTGACGCGAGTGACTTCGAGTGCAGCCTGAACGGGGTGGACTTCGATGAGTGTGAGAGCGGGGACTCCTTCCCGACGCCAGGCGACGACGCGGCATTCACGTTCCTGGTGAGAGCCCGCGACGCGGCGGGCAACGTGGACCCGACGCCCGCCACTCATTCGTGGCGGAAGGACAAGATTCGCCCCGATACGATCTTGAACACCACGGTGGGCACGTTGAGCAACGCCCACCAGGCGCTCTTCACCTTCTCTTCTGCTGCGGAAGACGTGGTGGGCTACCAGTGTGTCCTGGATTCGTCACCACCACCTGTTCCCGAGGCGCCCGCGGAGGTGAGCCCACTTTGGGTGGATTGTGCGTACTCCTACCTGACGCCGCCATTGCAAGACGGTGACTACAGGTTGTGGGTACGTGCGAGAGACGCCGCGGGGAACGTGGACAACGATCCTCGCCACCACGGTTGGACGGTGGACCGGACGCCGCCGGAGACGCAGATTGACTCAAAGCCTGCCATCTTGACGAACAAGCTGGTCGCGACGTTCGAGTTCTCTTCGGTGGAGCCCGGCGTCCAATTTGAATGCAGTTATGATGGGAGCGACTACTTCTCGTGCGTCAGTCCTTATGGATTGCCCAATGACCAATACCCGCTCATCAGCGAGGGGGAACATCAGTTTCTCGTCCGGGCCATTGATGCGGCGGGAAATCGTGACTTGATTCCGGCTGCGCACTCGTGGTCCGTCGCGGTGGGGGAAGTCATGACGTTCATTGAGGCTGTCATGTTGGGCGAGTTCACCCAGGAGACGACTGCGCGGTTCAAGTTTTCCTCGAACCTGTCCAATGTCGTCTACACATGTGAGTTGGACGGAGTGCTTGAACAGAATTGCGCTACTTCGGCGAACCCCGAGAGGATGTTTAATAACATGTCGGAGGGATCGCACACCTTGAGTGTCTTTGCGGCGGAGGGGGAGTTCCGGGACCTGTCGCCCGACTTGTTCACTTGGACCGTCGATTTGACCCCGCCTGGGGTGCCGAACATCACGAGCCCTGCCGCAGATGGCATGTACATCAAGGAACGCTCTCCCTTCTTCCAGGGATTGGTTCCAAATGATGACTCCCTCAAGGCGGGCACCGTCGACGTTTATCGTGGCACGCAGCTCGTGCACTCGGTGGTCATCGAGGGCGCCGGCTCGGTCTGGAGCTTCACTCACCCGGTGGCCCTGCCTGACGGCGAGCACACGTTGCTTTTCTCTTTCAAGGACCGGGCAGGAAACGTTGGCCCCACGACGAGCCGGTTCTTCATTATCGATGCGATCAAACCGGTGACGACGCTTACCGTGAAGCCTCATGGCTTGACGAATCAGCCCCAGGCGACGTTCGAGTTCGCGTCCAATGAGGAGGGGTCGACTTTCGCGTGCAGCCTGAATGGCTCGGACTTCAGTGCCTGCACCTCGCCGTACGCTGTTTCGGTAGGGGATGCGACGCATCTGTTCGCCGTTCGTGCCATCGACCGGGCTGGTAATGTGGCGGACGAGGTCGGCACCCATACCTGGCGCGTGGACACGGTGGAGCCGAGCACCAGCATCGTCGAGAAGCCGGTGGTCGACACCAATGCCCAGCAAGCCGACTTCCGCTTCGAGTCCAACGAAGCGCCCATCTGGTTCGAGTGCAGCCTGGATGGTGCCCCCTTCGCGGACTGCTCCTCGCCGTATCCGGTAAACGAGCTGGCCGAAGGTGAGCACCGCTTGGCGGTCCGGGCCCGTGATGAAGCGACCAACGTGGACACCACACCGGAAGTCTATGTCTGGAGGGTGGACATGACGCCCCCGTTGGCGCCGGAAATCACCGCGCCGGCCCCTGAGGGGGTCGTGGGTTCTCTGACGCCGACCTTCCAGGGCAGCGCAGAACCGGGGAGTCAGGTGGTGCTCTTCATTGACGGCGTCGAGCGCGGTGTCGCGCCCGTGGAGCCATCCGGGCTGTGGCGTCTGACCCTCACCACGGCCATCAGCGAAGGGCCCCACACGGTCAGCGCGCTGGCGCGCGATGCGGCCCAGAACATGGGCCCCGAGTCGCAGGCATCCTCGTTCACGGTGGATCCGTCCATCAACATCATCCGTCGGGTGAGCTCGCGAGGCGGCGGATTGAGCTGTGCCGCGGGTGGCGAAGGGCATGTCCCCTTGATGCTCCTGGGCTGGGCAGGATGGGTCCTGATGGCCGCCAGGCGGCGGCGCGTGTGAGCAGGCGGGCCTCATCCCACCCCGCTGGGATGGGATGTCTTCTGGCGTCCGTTGTGGGATTGCGTGCTTGCTTCGGCCGGGGACTTCGGCTACTTGTGGCCCCGCTTCAGCCGAGAGGCGGTTGCGCGATTAGCTCAGCTGGATAGAGCGTTGGCCTCCGGAGCCAAAGGCCGCAGGTTCGAATCCTGCATCGCGCGCTGGTAGAAGGGCCTGGAATCATTGGGGAATTTCCCCGCTGATTCCAGGCCCTTCGCTTTTCCGGCGGGTGTTCGCTGTAGAGGCGCTCCGCGCCACCTTCTGGACCTGGCCCGACGTGGCATCCGGCTGGGGAGGCCCGTATGGGGCGCTACCCGAGGCCGAGGCTGGCCACCTCAGAGTGGGGCTGGCTTGACGTCAGGCGTGGGCCGCAGGGCGCCCGAACGAGCGATGCTCAGCGGCGACGCCGGGCAGCCCGATGGTGATGGGCGCGCCCAGCAGTCTGTCGGCGTGCCAGTTGCTGCCCGGTACTCTCGAGCCTGGAGAAGAGCACGTGAGCCAACTGCACGGATTCGAGCGTGCTTGGCAGGAGGCGCTGAAACAATGCCGCCCGCTCTTCGTGCGCGGGGCTCTTCTCCGACAAGACGGGCTCCATGCCCGCGCCCATGGCTGCAATTGCGCAGTTGTGATGGGCAAAGGCATCGCCGCAGGACTCTCGTAACGCATGGTCCGAAGAACGGGGGCAGATCAGCTTCAATTGGGGAGAGGTATTCACCTGGTCCGACGCGGACGTGACGGTTTTCAACCGCGGCACGCAGAAGACCTGGGGAACTTCATTCGGGCCAGCTTGGATGATTCGAATGGGGCCAGGGGCGCGTGGACGCGTGCGCGCGCACCGAGGTCAACGCGTCTTGTCTTTCGCGCGGCCGGGATGTCGCGACGAGATTCGGCTGGATGGTCCCTGGTTCCGAATCTCCAGAGTTCTGAGCGTTTGTAAGGGCTGAGTGCCCGCTCTTCCCATGGGCTTGTTCAGGTGGGCGGTTGTCCTGCGCCAGGGCTGTGCGAGCACTTCCTTCCGAAGGGCAGGGTCCATGCCGCCTCTCTTCCCGGAGGCGGGCGTGATGCTGTAGGCCTGCGTTTCCCAGTGATGGGGGAGGACTGTCGTGATGAACGGACGAATCCGGTTTTTGGCCGCGGTGCTGCTGGGGCTGTTTGGAGGGATGGGATGTGGCGGTTCGGATGACCCGCCTCCCCAGGGACCGCAGGTGACAGTCCCCCAGGCGCCGACCCAGGTGGCGGCGGTGGCGGGGGACTCACAGGTCACGGTGACGTGGGCGGCGCCCGCGAACGACGGTGGCAGCGCGATTCTCGAATATGCGGTGCATGTCTTCTCCGGGGAGACCGAGGTCCGGGTCGTGACCTTGCCGGCGTCCGCGACCCAGGCACTCATCCCTGACCTGACCAACGGCACGGCCTACACGTTCAGCGTGCTCGCGGTGAACGACCGGGGCCGTGGTGCTGCGTCCACGCGCACGGCCCTCGTCACGCCGCACGTGACGCCCGGCGCGGTGAGCAACCTGGTGGCTGTGCCTGGGAACCAGGAGGTCGTGCTGACGTGGGAGGCCGCCGATAGCAAGGGCATGGCCCTGACTGGCTACGTCATCACCGTGCAGGCCGAGGATGCGGGGGCTGAGGCCGAGCCGGTGACCGTCACCGTCACGGAGACGCAGGCCACGCTGGTCTCGTTGTCGAACGGGACGGCGTACACGTTCACTGTCGTCGCCGACAACGGACATGCGAAGGGGGCTGGGATTTCCGTCTCTGCCACACCCTTCACGACGCCAGGGGCTCCCACGCTGACGGCCAATCCGTACACGGAGCGCGTGTTCTTGCGCTGGACCGCCGAGGACACGGGAGGCCGCCCCATCACCGGCTATCTGGTGACGGTGTACCTGAACGACGAGGTCCTGCGGACCGTGGAGACGACCGAATTGACGTTGAACGTGACGGGGTTGCTCAACGCGACGACCTATCACTTCACGGTCGTCGCCCAGAACGAGGCGGGGTGGGGTACCGTCTCGGAGCGCATCGTGAGCATGCCATCCCGACGTCCGTCAGCGCCGCGCAATGCCACCTGCGATACCTCGGACGGGAACATCACCTTCGCCTGGACGCCGCCCGAGTTCGACTATGGGCACCCGGTGGTGGACTACCGTATCGAGACGTTGCTCGGCGGCAATTACACCGCGTGGTTCACCACCGAGCTGCGCTACGTCCTCCCGGAGATTCCTCGCGAAGGGAACCCCATGCGGTTCTATCTCGTCGCCCGGAGTGCGTTTGGGGCTGGAGATTCCGTGGAGCTCTACTGCTACTTTGACTCGCTGCGTCCCTGAGGCCGCGCCGCACCTCCCACGCCTTTGGCCTCCTGAGCCAAAGGCTGGGTGCCAGGCTTCACGCCTCCGCCGGCTCCTCGGGCGGGGGCAGGTGGAAGCGCACGGTGTCCACACGGCGGGGAGAGGACGCCACCACCTCCAGCACGAGTCCTCCCTCCGTCTGGACCTTGGTGCCCGGCTCGGGGATGGCGCCACCGGACAGGGCGATGCACAGGCCGGCCACCGTGGCGTAGTCCTGGTCCTCGTCCAGGTCCAGGGACAGCTCCCGGTTGACGTCGCGGATGCTCGCGGTGCCGAGCACCAGGGCGGTGTTCGGCCCCTCGCGCTTGACGTACTCCTCCGGCACTTCGGACTCGCTGAGGATGTCGCCCACCAGCTCCTCCACGAGGTCCTCCACGGTGACGAGCCCCACCACACCGCCGCGCTCGTCCACCACCACCGCCAATTGCATGCGCCGCTTCTGCAGTTCCTTGAGCGCGTCCATGGCCCGCATCGTCTCCACGACGAAGAAGGGCGGACGCATCACGTCCTCCAGGATGATGAGGTTGCCCTCCCAGGCCACCCCCAGCAGGTCCTTGGCGATGACGTAGCCGACGATGTTGTCCAGCGTGCCCTCGTACACCGGCATGCGCGAGTGGCCGCCCTCCAGCAGGACGCGGCGAATTTCTTCCGGACTGGAGTGCCGCCGCAGGGCCACCATCTCGTCCCGGGCCACCGACAGCTCGCCCACCGTCACGTCGCCCATCTCGAAGGCGCGTGATGCAATTTCGCCGGCGTGTGGATCCAACGTGCCCTGCTTCGCCGCCTCCTCCACCAACTGCTGGAGCTCCTCCGCGGACAGGCGGCCTTCGGTGAAGTTCGTCCGGTCGCCGAACAGGCGCAGCACCACGTTGGAACTGGCGGTGAGGAACCACACCACCGGTTGCATCAGCCACGCCAGGCCGCGCAGAGGCCGGCCGATGAGCAGCGCGTAGCGCTCGCCGGCACGCAGCGCGAGCGACTTGGGCACCAGCTCGCCCAGCACCAGCGAGAGGTAGGAGACGAAGGCCACCACGCCCGCCAGGGCGACTTCGTCCGCTTGCTGCTCGGGCACTCCCAGTCCCGTGAGGAAGTCACCCAGACGCGTGGCGATGCTCGCGCCACCGAACGCGGCCGCCGTGGCGCCGATGACGGTGATGCCAATCTGCACCGTGGCCAGGAAGCGCTCAGGGTTGCCGCGCAGGGCCTCCACTGCTTTCGCGGAGGTGCTGCCTTCTTCAATCAGTTCCCGCAGCCGCGTCCGGCGGACAGAGATGATGGCCAGCTCCGCACCGGCGAAGATGCCGTTGGCCAGGACCAGCAACAGGATGATGAGAAGCTCGGTGACGATAATGGCCCTCCTCTCAGGGGCCCTCTACCCTATACGCCGGAGGCGGGCTGCTCACTCACCAAGTGACTGCAAGAGGAGCGACAATTGGTCGCGGCTCGCACCTTTTGGAAGGTAGTAGTGTGGCCCCGAGAGCAGGGCACTGCCTACATCCTGCGCCGCCGCGGACGTCAGGAAGACGATGCGGGGATGCGGCCCGCGTGGCAGATGCTCCACGACCTCCAGCCCGGACATGCCCGGCATGTTGAGGTCCAGCAGCATCACCCCGTAGCGTCCGCCACGCCTCAGCGCCTCCAGTGCCTCCTGCCCATCCGAGGCCTCGGTCGTTTCGTAGCCAAGGTCCTCCAGGCTGAGCCGGAGGAATTCCCTCCAGTCCGCGTCGTCATCGACGACCAAGACCCTTCTTGCGCCGTAATCCGTTGCCAGTCGCGCCAATCGTCCTCCCCCGACTTGAGATGAACGCTGCTGAAGGGCGCCATCATTCTCCGCGAGCGGTGACATGGTGCCCGTCCAGCATTCGGGCAGGCAGGCCCTGGAAGGGCGCTTCGTTGGCTCAGCCCGCGAGGATGCGGTCGCCCTGGGGCAGCGCGGGCTCGGGCGTCATTCCCGCCGTGCGCACCGGCATCAGCCGGGTGCCCCGGCCCACGCGCAGCCGGGTGCCGCGCCAGTTCACGGTGCGGGAGAAGAGCGCGTAGCTCCAGGCCGCGAAGAGCAGGGCGTCCTTGGCGAAGACGGCGGGCACCGCGTCCCACGACAGGGCCTGCGGACGCAGGGCGCGCACGGTGGAGAGGTCCACCGCGACCTTGCCCAGGGCCACGCCCAGGCAGAGCGCCGCGGTGTCGGAGGAGGGGGCCAGCATCGCGCCCAGCAGGGCCAGCGGCGTGGGGTTCAGCAGGGCCTGGGCCAGGTACGTGCCCGGGGACACCGCGGTCCGGTGAATCACGCTCCAGCGCAGATAGCGCTGGAAGAAGGACAGGACGCTCTTGCGCAGCGACACGTTGAACACGGGCGTGTGCGCCATCACCACGCGCCGGCCCAGCTTCCGCGTCACCCACTGGCCGATGACGTAGTCCTCCGCCAGCACGTCCTTCACGGAGAAGAAGCCCCCCAGCGCGTCCACGTCCTCGCGGCGCAGCGCCATGGACTTGCCCACCACGATGTCCTGGCCAGCCAGCCGCTTGGCGGCAATCATCCCCGCCGCCGCGCTGGCGCCCAGGTGCAGGTTGTCCAGGAGCGAGCCGAAGGTGCGCTCGCCCATGCCCGCCACCGGGTGGGTGACACAGCCCACCTCCGGGTCCTCGAAGGCCTGGGCAATCTCCTCCAGGTATCCCGGCGCCACCCGCGTGTTGCTGTCGCTGATGACCAGCACGTCGTAGCGCGCCCGGTCCGCCAGGGTGATGAGCTGGTTCACCTTCGGGTTGCGGCCCGGTTCGCCCTCCTGGACCTCCAGGCGCATGACGTGGGGCCAGCGGGCGACCGCCGCGCGGGCGATGGCGAAGGCCGGGTCCCTGGCATCCTTGACGCCGAGCACCACCTCGTACGCGCCCGCGTAGTCCAGCCTCGCGAACCGCGCCAGGTTGGCTTCCAGGTCGTCATCCACGCCGCACAGCGGCTTGAGGATGGAGATGCCCGGGCGGGGCGTGCCCGGTCGCGCGGAGGGGGACGGCTCGCGCCGGTGGCGCAGCACGAGTGCGAACTGGACGGTGAGGACGAACAATCCGAGGCAGGCGGCAAGCAGCAGGACGGTGGAGGCGAGCAACATTCGCGGGCAATCCCCGGGGCCGGTGCGCCGTCATGGCGCGACCACGGTTGCCACGCTAGAGGCCCTCCACGTCAGCCCCGCGAAGCGCCCGGGGCGGGCCGGGCAATTCGCGGTGACAGGGCGGTGAAGCCCGCGCCCGCGGGTTACTCCGCCAGGTTGCGGCTCTGCGGGTGGCGGATGTCCTTGCCGCGCACCATGTAGACGACCATCTCCGCCACGTTCAGCGCGTGGTCGCCAATGCGCTCCAGGTGCTTTGCGATGAACATCAGCGCCGTGGCGCGGCGGATGTTGCGCGAGTCCTCCATCATGTAGGCGAGGAGCTCGTTGAAGATTTTGAGGAAGAGGGCATCCAGCAAGTCGTCGCCCCGGAGCACCTCCTCCGCCTTGGCGACGTCGCCGGAGACGAAGGCGTCCAGCGACATGCGGACCTGCCGCTGGGCCAGCTCCGCCAGCCGGGGCGTGTCCACGTAGGGCGCCAGCGGGGGGGCCTGGTTCAGGTCCATGGAGCGCTCGGCGATGTTCACCGCCAGGTCGCCGATGCGCTCCAGGTCGGTGACGATCTTCAGCGCCGTGGTGATGAGGCGCAAGTCGCTGGCGGCGGGCTGGCGCAGCGCCAGAATCTTCCGGCACAGCTCGTCGATGTCCACCTCCAGCCGGTTGACGTCCTTGTCGGCGGCGACGACCTTCTCGGCCAGGGTGCTGTCGCGGTCGGTGAGCGCCTTCATGCTCTGGACGATGAGGGTCTCCACCTTCGCGCCCATGGCGAGCAGCTTCTCCCGCAAATCCCTCAGGTCCGCCTCGAAGGCCTTGTCCGTATGCGTCGACGGCATGTGTCCGGTCCCCTTTTTCTTCCGCTCACCCGAACTTGCCGGTGACGTAGTCCTCGGTGCGCTTCTCTCGCGGGTTGGTGAAGATCTGCTCGGTGGGGCCGCATTCCACCAGCTCGCCCATGTAGAAGAAAGCGGTGCGGTCGCTGACGCGCGCGGCCTGCTGCATGTTGTGGGTGACGATGGCGATGGTGTACGTCGACTTGAGCTCGTGGATGAGCTCCTCGATTTTCGCGGTGGCGATGGGGTCCAGCGCGCTGGCGGGCTCGTCCATCAGCAGCACCTCCGGCTCCACCGCCATCGCCCGGGCGATGCACAGACGCTGCTGCTGGCCGCCGGACAGGCCCAGGGCGCTTTCGTCCAGCCGGTCCTTCACCTCGTCCCAGAGCGCGGCGCCGCGCAGGGACTTCTCCACGCGCGTGGCCAGCTCCGCCTTGTCCTTCATCCCGCCCACGCGCAGGCCGTAGGCCACGTTCTCGAAGATGCTCTTGGGGAAGGGGTTGGACTTCTGGAAGACCATGCCCACGCGCCGGCGCAGGTCCACCACGTCCACGCCGCGGTCATGGATGTCCATGCCGTCCAGCAGGATGGTGCCCGAATGCGTGGTGCCGGAGATGAGGTCGTTCATCCGGTTGAGCGAGCGCAGGAAGGTGGACTTCCCGCAGCCGGAGGGGCCGATGAGCGCCGTCACCCGCCGGTCGAGGATGGCCAGGGACACCTTGTGGATGGCCGTCTTGGGGCCGTAGCGCAGGGTGAGCTCCCGCGCTTCCATCTTCGCTCGGGGATTCTGGGGTTGGAGGGACATGGCAGGCGTACCGTCAGTGGGCGCTGGCGGCCTTGCGGCGCGTGCGCGTCCGGATGATGACCGCGACGAGGTTGAGGGCGAAGGTGAGCGCCAGCAGCACCAGCACCGTCGCATACAGTGGACCGCTGGCCTCCGTCACGTTCGGTGACTGGGTGGCCATGACATACGTGTGGTAGCCCAGGTGCATGAACTGGGAGTCCAGGTGCGTGGGCAGGTCCGGCAGGAAGTAGGCGGCGCCGGTGAAGAGGATGGGGGCGACTTCGCCCGCGCCGCGGGAGATGGCCAGCACCGCGCCGGTGAGGATGCCGGGCAGGGCGCCGGGCAACACCACCCGCGCCAGTGTCTGCGACTGGGTGGCGCCCAGGGCCAGGCTGGCGGTGCGCTGCTCCAGCGGCACCGCGCGCAGCGCCTCCTCCGTGGAGACGATGACCACCGGCAGCGTCAGCACCGCTAGCGTCAGCGAGGCCCAGAGGATGCCCGGCTGGGCCCAGTGCATCTCCTCGTAGCCCAGCATCCGGTCCAGGTTGCCGCCGACGAAGAGGATGAAGAAGCCGAGCCCGAAGAGGCCGAAGACGATGGAGGGCACGCCCGCGAGGTTGACCACCGCCACGCGCACCCAGCGGGCGAAGCGTGACTCCGGCGGCGCGTACTCGTGGAGGTACACGGCGGTGAGCACGCCCACCGGCATCACCGCCAGCGTCATCAGGAGCGTGAGCGCGGCGGTGCCGAAGATGGCGGGGAAGATGCCGCCGCCCATCATGCCGTCGCTGGGGGGCTGGGTGAGGAAGGTCCAGGAGAGGTGACGGGCGCCGTTGCGCGCGACGTCCAGCAGGATGAGGGCCAGCATGCCCACGATGAAGAAGGCCGCGAGGGCCGTCAGTCCGGTGAGGCCCAGCCCCACCGCCCGGCGCGTGGTGTACTTCACGAGGCGCTCCCGGTCAGCCGCTGGAGGACCTTCTTCGTCCACGTGGAGGCGACCATGTTGAGGACGAAAGTGAAGATGAACAGCTCCACGCCGATGAAGAAGAGCAGGGAGTAGTGCGGGCTGCCCACCACCACTTCACCCATCTCCGCCGCGATGGTGGCCGACAGCGAGCGCGCCGAGTCCCCCAGGTTCCAGGACACGATGTCCGCGTTGCCTGACGCCATGAGGACAATCATCGTCTCGCCAATGGCCCGGCCGAAGCCCAGCACGCACGCGGCGAGGATGCCGGGGGCCGCCGCGGGCAGCACCACCTTCCACGCCGTCTCCCAGAGCGTGGCGCCCAGCGCCAGCGAGGCCTCGCGGTAGCTGCGGGGCACCGCGGTGAGCGCGTCCTCGGACACGGTGAAGATGACCGGGACGATGGCCAGCGCCAGCGCCAGCCCCGCAAGCGTGCCGTTGAGCGGCCGATCCAGGTGGAACAGGTCCTTCACCATCGGGGACAGCACCATCAGCGCGAAGAAGCCCAGCACCACCGAGGGGATGCCGGCCAGCAGTTCGATGACGGGCTTGAGCAGTTCGCGCAGGCGGCGCGGGGCGAACTCCGCGACGAAGAGCGCGCTGAAGACGCCCATGGGCACCGCCACCAGCATGGAGACCAGGGTGATTTTCAGCGTGCCCACGAACAGCGGAATCATGCTGACCTTGGGCGTGTCCGACACGGGCTGCCACCGGAACGGGTAGCGGCCCTCCTGCGGCAGGAACATCTTGGCGAGGCTGGCTTCGTGGCGGGCGTCCGCGTCGGTGAAGAGCGTCAGCGCCTCCTTGGCCACGAAGACGATGATGAGGATGAGCGCGGCGATGCCCGTGAACGCCATCAGGGTGATGAAGCCCGCGACGGCCTTCTCCCGCAGTTGACGCCTCCGCGCCGCCGCGGACAGGCGCGGCGCGGCCACGACCCGCGTGAGACCTTGCTCCATGGTCGCCTGTCTATCCATAGGGATTCAGCGCCTCTTGTGACATTCGTGTGACGCTCCGTGGCTACTTCACAGGGAAGTAGCCGACCTGGGTGACGATGGCCTGACCTTCGGGGGAGAGCGCGAAGTCGATGAAGGCCTTGATGTCGCCGGTCGGCTCGGCGCGCAGGTAGAAGAAGAGGTCGCGCGCCAGCGGGTACTTGCCGCTCTTGATGTTGTCCGCGCTGGGGGCGATCTCCTCGTTGCCCTTCTTCACCTTCAGCTCCTTGATGCCCTCTGCGTACGCGGCGCCGCCGTAGCCCAGGCTGTTCTTCTCCTTGGAGACGGCGTTCACCACCGCGGCGGTGCCGGGCAGTGTCTGGATGGCGGGGGCGAAGTCCTCGCCCTCCAGCACCATGTCCTTCACGAAGACGTAGGTGCCGGAGGAGTTCTCCCGGGAGTACGCGACGATGGGCGCGTCCGCGCCGCCCACCTGCTTCCAGGAGGTGATGTCGCCCACGTAGATCTTCATCAACTGCTCGGTGGTGAGCGCGCTCACGGGGTTGCCCTGGTGGACGTAGAAGGTGACGCCGTCCTTGGCCACCGAGCGCTGCGCGGGCGGCCCCTTGAAGCGCGCGCGGAGCTTGTCGGCCTCCGCCTTCTTCATCTCCCGGCTGGACATGGCGATGTCCGTGGTGCCGTTCTGGAGCGCCGCCAGGCCCACGCCGGAGCCACCGCCGGTGACCTGGACCTTGATGGTGGGGTTCTTCTTCATGAACGCCTCGGCCCAGCGCTGGCCGAGGATGACCATGGTGTCGGAGCCCTTGATGGTGACGGTGCCCGCCTGGGCAGCGGCGGGGAGCGCCAGGAGGAACACCGCGAGCAGGGGCTTGAGGAGCGATTTCATGGGGGACTTCTCCTGGCTGGAAGATGTGAATCGGAATCTGGACGCGGTGTGAGGCTTGCGCGAAGACGCCGCGCTTCTACGTGACGTGGGTGTCCGTTTCGCGTCCGCCACGTGACATCGCCGTCACGTCGCTCAGCCCGCGGCTGGGTCCAGCATCCGGTAGCCGACACCGCGGACCGTCTCCAGCAGCGCACGCGCCGGGCCCAGCTTGTCGCGCAGGCGCATGACGTGGGTGTCGATGGTGCGCGTCTCCAGAGAGGAGGACAGGCCCCACACCTCCTCCAGCAACTGTTCACGTGTCTGCACCCGGCCCAGGCGGGCGAGCAGGTGCTCCAGGAGCCGGAACTCCAGCGCGGTGAGGGCCACCTCGCGCTCCTCCACGAAGAAGCGGTGGGACGCCACGTCCAGGCGCAGGGGCCCCAGCGCCAGCGGCGCCGTGCTCCCAGCCGTGGGCGCGCCGCGGCGGAGGATGGCCTTCAGCCGTAGCACCAGCTCCCGCACGCTGAAGGGCTTCACCACGTAGTCGTCCGCGCCCACCTCGAAGCCGCGGATGCGGTCGGACTCCTCTCCCTTGGCGGTGAGCATGACGATGAGGACGCCCCGGGACTGGGGGCTGGCCCGCAGCTGCCGGCAGACATCGATGCCGGACATGTCCGGCAGCATCAGGTCCAGCAACACGAGGTC
The DNA here is from genome assembly GCF_006547355.1 of Myxococcus sp. AB036A. Taxonomy (NCBI): domain Bacteria; kingdom Pseudomonadati; phylum Myxococcota; class Myxococcia; order Myxococcales; family Myxococcaceae; genus Myxococcus; species Myxococcus sp. AB036A. The sequence goes on from NZ_VHLC01000032.1 coordinate 15,244, forward strand.
GGGGTTCTGCTCGCGCGCGGCCACCAGCGCTTCTTCGCCCGTATGGGACACGTGCGTGGTGAGGCCGGAACCCCGCAGGTTGAAATCAATGAGCTCCGCGAGGTCGCGTTCGTCGTCGATGATGAGGACATGGGGCATGGCGGGCCGCCACTCTGCGCGCCCCCTTTTCCGAACGTGTGACGCATGTGCAACAACTTCGTCATGGCGGGAACACGCGCGGGAACGGTCGCCCCGGGGCGATGGTCGGCCCTCCAGCGGGCGGGCCCCCTGCCCGTTGGCCTGATTGCGCGTGAAGGTGCTTCCGCGCCGGGGTAAACCCCAGGGAGCTCTGTCATGACTTCCGCCCACCTGCCGCCGACGCCACCTCCACTCCCGACGCTGACCCCCACGCCGGGCGAGCTGGCCCACGCGCAGCGGCGCGGGGGACGCTCCGCGCTCGTCGGTCTGGGGCTGGTGGGGCTGGTGGCGCTGACGAGCCCCGTGCTGGGCTACGTGGAGGACGTGCGCAACGCGCGCGAGGAGCTGCTGAGCCGGCTGCTCAACCAGGCGCAGGTGCAGTCGGAGGCGCTGGGCGTCCACCTGGGGCTGTTGGAGGCGGAGCTGGCCCGCGTGGCCGGGCACCCCGCGCTGTCTCCTGAGGACGGCGCCTCTCCGGCGGAGCTGGCCCTGTTGGAGAGCGCCTTCTACCATTCGTCCCTCTTCTCGGAGGGCGTGGCCCTGCTGACGCCCGAGGGCGAGCGCGTCTGGAGCGACCCTCCGGACATGCCGCTGGGGCGCTCGCCGCTGACGCAGCGGCCCTGGTTCCGCCGGATGGTGGAGGGCCGCCAGCCGGAAATCGACCTGCTGGAAGGGGAGGGGGGGCCCATCGTGGTCGCCGTCCCCATGTTCCAGGACGGCCGCTTCAAGGGCGTGCTGCTGGGAGAGCTCCGCGCCAGCGCGCTGCCCACGCGGCCCACCGCGCAGACGTCACTGGTGTTGATGGATGACCAGGGGCAGATCCTGATGCCGGTGGGGTTCAAGCTGGGCGCCGGGGACATCACGGGGCGGCTGCGCGCGCTGGCGAACATGCCGGGGCCGCTGACGCTGGATGACAAGCACATGATGGGCGCGGGCGCGTGGGTGGGGAAGAGCGACCTGCTGTTGGTCGTCCTGGAGGAGGAGACGGCCACCGCGGGCCTCCGGGCGCGCTTCCTGCGGCAACTGGCGTTCCACATCGCCCTGCTGAGCAGCACGCTCATCATCTTCATCCTCCTGCTGCGGCACTCCTACCGGTCGCTGCTGGCGGCCGAGGAGCGGCTGCGACGCCAGGAGACCATGGCCGCGCTGGGGACCGCGGCCTCGCTCATCGCGCATGAGGTGAAGAACGCCCTCAACGGCATCCAGGCCGCGCTGTCCGTGCTCCGGCATACCCCCGCGGGCAGCGAGCTGCCCGTGGGCGCGCTGCGCTCGCAGGTGGAGCGCCTGAGCCATCTGGCGCGCTCGCTGCTGTCCTTCGGGGCGCCTCGTGCCGCGCTGCGCCGCCGCTGCGAGGTGCACCTGCTGGTGAAGGACGCGCTCCAGGGCGTGAAGCTGCTGCCGGAGTCAGAGGCCGTGGCACTGACCACGTCCCTGGAGGAGTCCCTGATGGTCCAGGGGGACGCCGCGCTGCTGGTGTCCGCCATCGACAACGTGTTGCGCAACGCGGTGGAGGCGGGCGCGGTGGCGAAGGACACAGGGATGCAGTTGGCCCCGTGGGTCAGCGTGCGTCTGACGCGGGAGGAACATGACGCCGTGCTCGTGGTGGAGGACAATGCGGGCGGCGTGGATCCGCGTCTCGAGCCCAGGTTGTGGGAGCCTTTCGCCACCGGACGGGCCAAGGGCGTGGGGCTGGGGCTGCCCATGGCGCGTGCCTCGGTGGAGGCCCATGGTGGCAGTCTGAACTATGTCCGGAGTCCGCTGGGAAGCCGCTTCACGCTGCGCCTTCCGTTGGAGGTGGCCCGATGAGCACCTATCTGTTGCTGGTCGATGACGACCGGACCTTCGCCTCGCTGGCGGCCTCCGTGCTGCGACACGAGGGCTTCCGCGTCACGCTGGCGCATTCACTCCATGACGCGCGTGGGGCCATGTCCCGCGAGGCGCCGGACCTGGTGGTGTTGGACCGGCGCCTGCCGGACGGGGACGGCATCGACATCCTGCCGGAGCTGCGCGCCCAGCTTCCGGACACGCCCGTGTTGATGGTGACGGCGCACGGCGACATCGCCAGCGCGGTGGAGGCCATCCAGGCGGGCGCGCGCGACTACCTGTCCAAGCCGGTGGAGCTGGATGACCTGGTGCTGCGCGCCCGCCGCGCCGTCGCGGACCTGCAGCTCCAGGAGCGGCTGCGGCTGGCGGAGAGCGAGCTGGGCGGACGGCGGCGCCTGTCGCGTCCGCACTCGCCGAAGATGCTCGCCGCGCTGCAGATGCTGGAGCGCATCGCCAAGGCGCCGCGCAGCCCGGTGCTGCTGCTGGGCGAGACGGGCGTGGGCAAGGAGGTGATTGCTCGCCACCTGCACGCGCTGCAAGGCGGGCAGGGCTCGTTCGTCCACGTCAACTGCGCCGCGCTGCCCGCCACCATGGTGGAAAGTGAACTCTTCGGCCACGAGCGCGGCGCCTTCACCGACGCGCGAACCGCCCGCCGCGGCCTGGTGGAGGTGGCCGCGGGCGGCGTGCTCTTCCTGGACGAGGTGGGCGAGTTGCCGCTTCAGCTCCAGGCGAAGCTGCTCACCTTCCTGGACAAGGGCGCCTTCCGCCGCCTGGGTGGCACCGCCGAGCTGAGCAGCAGCGCGCGCGTGGTGACGGCCACCAACCGCGACCTGACCAAGGAGGTGGCCGAGGGCCGCTTCCGCGAGGACCTCTACTTCCGCCTGAGCGTCTTCCGGGTGGACATTCCGCCGCTGCGCGAGCGCCGCGAGGACCTGTTGCCTTTGGCACAGTCCCTGGTGGCGGAGCTGGGCGCCGAGCTGGGGCGCCGGACCGTGAGCTTCTCCAGCGCCGCGCGCGCCCGGCTGGAGCGCTACCCGTTCCCCGGCAACGTCCGTGAGCTGCGCAACGTGCTCGAACGGGCCCTGGTGCTGGAGGCCGGACCCGAACTGGAGCTCGCCTCCCTGGAGCCGCAGGGCACCAGCGGCCCGCCCGAGGTGGACCCCGACGCGTTCGTCGTCTCCGGGGCTCCGCGCCCCTTGCAGGACGTGGAGCGGTTGTACGTCCGGCACGTCCTCGCCCGCTTGGATGGGCGCCGGATGGAGGCCGCCCGGGTGCTGGGGCTCTCCTATCCCACCTTCCTCCGCCGGCTCGAGGAGGAGTAGGCGAGGGCGCTTCAAGATTCTTGAGGTCGGCGGCCTCAAGGATTTTTAAGTCTGGATTCGGGACTTAAAATCGTTTTCATATTCCCGACCGCAATCACCTCGCGTTCCCTCTGAGCCTGTCGAAAGGCGGACGGCACGCTCTTTGCGGAGGGCCTCCACGTGAACCAGCGCACGCGGCAGTCGCGGCGACTTGTGTGGAGGTGTGATGTCGACTTCGAAGAGTCCTGAGGGCGTTGCTTCCCCCTGGAAGGCGCTGGCCACGGACCTGCCTGCTTCCCTGGTGGTGTTCCTGGTGGCGTTGCCGTTGTGTATGGGAATCGCGCTGGCTTCAGGCGCGCCCATCGTCAGCGGGCTCATCGCGGGTGTGATTGGCGGCATCGTGGTGGGGCTCTTTGGAGGCGTGCCCCTCCAGGTGAGCGGTCCCGCGGCGGGCCTCGCGGTCATGGTGTTTGGCTTCATCCAGCAGATGGGCCTGGCGATGACGTGCGCGGCGGTGGCCGTCGCGGGCGTGGTGCAGATGATTCTCGGTGGGTTGAAGGTGGCGCGCGGCGCGCTCGCCATCTCTCCCGCCGTCATACACGGGATGATGGCCGGCATCGGCATCCTCATCGTCCTGGGGCAGGTCCACATCGTGATGGGCGGCGCGCCGCAGTCGAGCGCGTGGCAGAACGTAAAGGAGCTGCCGGGGCAGATTGCGGAGCTTCATGGCGCCGCGACGCTGCTGGGCCTGCTGACCATCGGCTTGATGGTGGCGTGGCAGTTCGTTCCCGGAAAGTTGAAGAAGGTCCCCGGGCCGCTCGTGGCCGTGGTGAGCGCCACCGCGGCGGCGACCTTCATGGGCGCCGATGTGGCCCGGGTGGACCTGCCGGAGAACATCTTCTCCAGCATCCAGCTGCCCACCTTCCCCAAGGGCGACTGGGTCACCTTCGGCACGGCGGTGCTGTCGCTGGCGCTGGTCGCGAGCGCGGAGTCGCTCTTGAGCGCGGTGGCCACGGACAAGATGCACACGGGCCCCCGTGCGAACCTGGACCGCGAGCTCTTCGGCCAGGGTCTGGCGAACACGATTTCGGGTCTGGCGGGTGGCCTGCCCATCACCGGCGTCATCGTCCGCAGCGCCACCAACATCACCGCCGGCGCGAAGACGCGGCTGTCGGGCACGCTGCACGGCGTGTGGCTGCTCCTGTTCATCACGTTGCTCGGCTCGGTGGCGGGGCTCGTTCCCCTCACCGTGCTGGCGGGGCTGCTCGTCTTCGTCGGCGCCAAGCTGGTGAACGTGCACCACATCCGTGAGCTCCAGAAGCGTGGGGAGCTGGCCGTGTATCTGGTGACGGTGGCCGGCGTGGTGGGCGTCAACCTGCTGGCCGGTATCGGCATGGGCCTGGCGTTCGCGGTGCTGCGCCTGCTGTGGCACCTGGGCAGCATCAAGGTCGACGTGCACCAGCAGGCGCATGCGTCCTATCAGGTACGAATCTCGGGCGCGCTGACGTTCGTCGGCGTCCCCAAGCTGTCCACCGCGCTGGCGCAGGTTCCGTCGGGCTCCAAGGTGGAGCTGGACCTGGCGGTGCAGACGCTGGACCACTCCGGGCACGAAGCCCTGGAGAGCTGGTGTGACACGCATCGCAAGACGGGTGGCTCGGTGTTCGCCGAGTCGCTCGAAGACGTCTGGAGCCGCAAGGGCACGGTGAAGCCGAGCAGCCCCGTGGTCGTTGACGGTCCCAATCACAACTCGCTTGTCTCTGGAGGTGCGCAGTGAGGAAGCTCATTCGCGGTCTGTTGGACTTTCAGCTCAACGCCCGTTCCAGCTACCGGGAGAAGTTCGCGTTGCTGGCGCAGGAGCAGAAGCCGGACTGCCTCTTCATCGCCTGCGCGGACAGCCGCGTGGTGCCCAACCTGCTCGTGTCCACGGACCCGGGCGACCTGTTCGTGGTCCGCAACGTCGGCAACATGGTGGCGCCGTCGGATTCGAAAGGGCAGTCCACGGGCGACCAGTCCGAGGCGGCCGCGCTGGAGTTCTCGCTCCGCAACCTGCCAGTGGAGGACATCGTCGTGTGCGGCCACTCGAACTGCGGCGCGATGAAGGCCATCCTCGCTGGCGGCGTGGGTCCTGAGAACCCGAACCTCAAGGGCTGGCTCGAGCACGGCAAGGACGCGCTCCAGCGGATGGAGGCGAACCCGACGCTGGGTGAGGGCCGGTCGGATTACGATCGCCTGTCCCAGAACAACGTGCTGGTGCAGATAGAGCACATCTCCACCTATCCGTGGGTGAAGGAGCGTCTCGACGCGGGCACCCTGCGGCTGCACGGCTGGTGGTTCGACATTGCCACCGCGCAGGTCCACGCCTGGCGCCCGTTGCTGGGCCGCTTCATCCCCATGGACGAACTGGTGGGCGAAGCCCTGCTGCGCGAGCTGGGCGCGGACACCCACGCCCCCGGCGCGCTCGCCAACGGCAACGGTGCTCAGCGCATCGCGGTGGTGGCCAGCGCGCAGTAGCCCGGTGGAAGCAGGCAACCAGGGGAGCGGCTCGAATCGGGCCATTCTCCTGGTGGCCAAAGGCCGGTGAGGGGGAGAGGATGGGGAGCAGCTTCGATGACTCCCTTCCTCTTCATGCTCGTCGTCCTGGGGTTTTCCGTGGGTGCGGGGCTGTTGGGTTCGCTGCTGGGGATTGGCGGCGGGCTCATCCTGATTCCCGTGCTCACGTTGCTCCTGAAAGTGGACATCCAGTACGCGGTGGGGGCGTCCATCGTCTCCGTCATCGCCACGTCCAGCGGCGCGGCGGCGGCCTACGTGCGCGACCGGATGGCCAACACCCGCGTGGCCATGTTCCTGGAGCTGGCGACCACCGCGGGCGCGCTCAGCGGCGCGTACATGTCCGGGCTGGTGGGTGGGCGCGGCGTGTACCTCGTCTTTGGCGGCGTCATGGCGTGGTCGGCGCTGGTGATGCTGCGGCGGATGCGGGCGAGCGCCGAGGCGCCGGTGCCCGCGGACGCGCTGGCGGACCGGCTGGCGCTGCACGGCAGCTACTGGGATGAGTCGCAGGGCCGTGAGGTGTCCTACCGCGTCACGCGGCCGCTGGCGGGACTGGGGCTGATGTACGTGGCGGGCACGGTGAGCGGCATGCTGGGCATCGGCTCGGGCGCGCTCAAGGTGCCGGCCATGGACCTGGCCATGCGGCTGCCGCTGAAGGTGTCCACGGCCACCAGCAACTTCATGATTGGCGTGACGGCGGCGGCCAGCGCGGGCGTCTACTTCGCGCGCGGCAACATCGACCCGTTCATCGCGGGGCCGGTGTGCGTGGGCGTCACGCTGGGCGCGTGGCTGGGCTCGCGCCACCTGATGGCCCGGGTGAACAGCACGTGGCTGCGCGCGCTCTTCGTGGGCGTGCTGCTGTGGGTGGCCTTCGAGATGCTGCGCAAGGGGTGGGCGTCATGAGCGAGGCACCGAAGCCGGAGCCGCGAAGTCCCGAGGCCGCCGCCGCGGCGGTGCAGGACGGCGAGGACGCTTCGCTGCTCCATCCGGAGCAGCTCATCAGTGACTTGCTGCGGTACGGCGTGGCCGCCAGCCTGGCGTTGGTGACGCTGGGCACCGTGGTGACCTTCTTCCGCCACCCGGACTACCTCGTCTCTTCCGAGGCGTTGCTGCGCCTCACCTCGCCGCACCCGGTGCCGCACACCCTGAGGGACGTCGTGGCGGGGGCGCTGGCCGCCCGGGGCCAGGCGTTCGTCATGGCGGGACTGCTGGTGATGATGGCCGTGCCGGTGATGCGGGTGGCCCTGTCGCTGCTCATCTTCCGCCAGCAGAAGGACCGGCTCTACGTGGGAATCACCGCCACGGTGCTGGCCATGCTCGTCCTGTCCTTCCTGCTGGGCGCGGCGCACTGAGGCGCGTCAGCGCAGGTCGCCGGGGCGCTTCACGGGCTTGCCCGGCGTGGCCCACCACGCGAGCGTGAAGCCGCCGTTCTTCAGGGGATGGAGCGCCAGCGCCGCGCCCTTGCGCAGCTTGTCCGGCAGCTCATGTTCCAGGGCGCGAATGGCCGCGCGCTCCAGCGAGGGGTTGTGGCCCACCAGGGCCCAGCCCGCGCCGCGCTCGCGGCCCAGGTCGACGATGCGCTTGTGCGCGCCGCGCTGGGGTAGCAGGGCGGGGTGGACCTCCACACCGGACACGCCGAAGGCCTCGGCGAGCAGCTCCGCCGTCTGGACGGCGCGCACCAGCGGACTGGTGATGATGCCGCGCAGTGGCGTGAGGCGCGCCAGCTTGCGTGCGTGGTGGCGGAAGGCCGCGCGGCCTTCCGGGGTGAGGGCGCGCGCTTCATCGCCCAGGACGTGAGAGTCCTCCGCGACGGCGTGGCGGATGAACAGCAGCGGCAGCTCGCGTGCAGACATGGTGAGCGCCGTGAATCACTCCGGGCGTCCCCACGCAAGCAACGGACTGGCGACAACGTCTACCCTTCGAAATCGTTGAGCGCGTCCAGGGGCAGCGGCGCCGCGCCCGTCACGGTTCCGTCCAGGTCCGTGGGCAACGAGGCGGGGTCGACCTCCGGGGAGGGACGACTGTCCATGGGCGTGGCCGCGGCGCGCGAGGCGGCCCCTGGCGGCGGGCGGAGCACCGGGCCCGGCGGTGGCAGGCCGGAGTGGCGCCGCGCGGCCTCCATCAGCGCGTTGTGGTGGCGGTAGCGCGCCTCCACCAGCTTGTGGACCAGGAGCGGTCCGCCGGGGACGCGGCGCGCAGTGAGGGCCTGGGTGGCCTTGCGCACCGGGTAGCGCACCCGGCGAATCTGCACCCGCCAGCCCTTGGGCGTGAAGGTGAAGACGCCGTAGGCGGGGCGCAGGTCTCCGTCCCGGGGGATGCCCGCGCTGGCCACGTCCGCGATGAGCATGCGGCCCACGCGGCGGCGGTAGGGGAAGTGCAGGTGCCCGAAGGCGCAGGCCGCCGCGTCCAGGTGGCTGAAGAAGCGGCGCACCGCGACGTCATCCAGCGTGGGGTCCAGCGACTCCTCGAGGTTGCGCGGGTTGGCGTGGCAGACGAAGAGGTCCTGTCCCTTGCGTGGCGTGTAGCGCACGGAGAAGGGCAGGGCGCCCAGCTTCTCCAGCAGCGCGCCGCCCAGCTGGTCCCGCGTCCAGCGCAGCAGCTCCGTCTTCCAGTGGTCCTTCTCCCGGTAGGCACCGCCCAGGTAGTTGCCCGCCAGGTAGCAGTCGGTGTTGCCCATCAGGACGGAGTCACACCGGTCGAAGAGCAGGTCCACCGTCTCCCGGGGATGGGCGCCACGCAGCGCCAGGTCTCCGGCCGCGACGATGTAGTCGGGCGCTACAGAGCGGGCGATGTCCTCGAGGACGGCCTCGCAGGCAGGAAGATTGCCGTGGATGTCCGCGAGGATGGCGACCCGCATGGTCACTCCATCCTACCCTGTCGCCGCGCTCGATGAAGCCGCCAGGGGCAGAAAAATGGTGAAGGTGCTCCCCTCGTTGGGTTCGCTCTCCACCTTGACCTCGCCGTCCATGGCCTGCAGCAGGTGCTTGACGATGGCGAGCCCCAGTCCGGTACCGCCCATGTCCCGGCTGCGGCCCTTGTCCACCCGGTAGAAGCGCTCGAAGATGCGCGACTGGTGCTTGGGCTCGATGCCCACCCCCGTGTCCTTCACCCGCACCACGCAGCGGCCTTGCTCGCACGCACCGTAAACATCCACCCGGCCACCCGCGGGCGTGTACTTCACCGCGTTGTCCAGCAGGTTGAGCAGCACCTGCTCCACGGCCCGGGGGTCCCCCACCGCGAGTAGACCTGGGGGGACATGGAGTGAAACCGCCTGGCCCTTGCCCTCGGCCTTGGGGCGCACGGTGTCGGCGGCGCGGGCGGCGGCGTCGGCCAGGGTGACGCGGGCGAGCTTCAGGCTCACCTCGCGCGACTCCAGGCGGGACAGCTCCAGCAGGTCCTCCACCAGTTCGGACAGGCGTTCGGACTGGCGGTGGATGATTTCCACCATCTTCGGCGCCATGACGGGGTCATTGAGGGCGCCGCCCTGGAGCGTCTCCGCGTAGCCGCGGATGGCGGTGATGGGCGTGCGCAGCTCGTGCGACACGTTGGCCACGAAGTCCTTGCGCACCTTCTCCAGCCGGCGAAGCTCGGTGACGTCGTGGAAGACGGCGGCGCTGCCCGGCAAATCCTTGGCCAGCGGCGTCACCCGGATGGAGAGCGTGCGCGGGAAGTGGCCGTCCAGCGTGAGCTCCAGGTGGCTGGATGCGCTCTCCCGGCAGGCGCGCATCACGGCGTCGTGCAGCGCCTCGTTCCGGATGAGGGCCAGGGGGCGCTGGCCGGTGAGCGGACTGCTCGTGGACGCCAGCAGGGGGCGGAGCGCGTCGTTGTGGCGCACCACCGTGCCCTCCGCGTCCGTCACCCAGACGCCTTCCGTCATGCCGTCCAGCACGGCGGTGAGGGTGCGCGCCTCCTGGGTGAGCGCCGCGTTGCGCGCGGACAGTTGGGCGTGCAGCGAGTCGATGGCGCCTTCGAGCCCGGCCACCTCGTCCAGTCGCTCGGGGACGCCAGGAGCGGCGGGGGGGGCGCCCTCGGCGCGCTCCCGGGTGTGGCGGGCCAGCAGGTCGAGCTGCCGCTGCAGGGTTCCGCGGCTCACGCCCAGGGACATGAGGGAGCCGGCGAGCGCGACGAGCGCCGCGGCGAAGACCTCCTTCGGCCCGTCGAGGAGGGCGACGAGCGTCGCGACGACGACGGCGGGCAGCAGGAGCGGAAGGAGTGTGGCGCGCAGGGGCATGGGCGGGGCGGCCTCACGGAGGGCTGAGCTTGTAGCCCACGCCGCGCACCGTCTCGATGATGTCCCCGGCGGGGCCCAGCTTCTCGCGCAACCGCTTGATGTGCGTGTCCACGGTGCGGGTGTGGATCTCCGCCTGGATGCCCCAGACGTCCGACAGCAGCACCTCGCGCGTCTGCACCCGGTCCGAGCGCTCCAGCAGCGTGCGCAGCAGGCGGAACTCCAGCGCGGTGAGGAGCACTTCCTCGCCTTTCACGCGCACCTGGTGGCGGGTGGTGTCCAGGCTGATGTCGCCGGAGGCGAGCACCGCGGAGGGCCCGTCCTCCGCGTCCGCGCGGCGCAGCACGGCCTTGACGCGCAGGAGGAGCTCGCGGACGGAGAAGGGCTTCACCACGTAGTCGTCCGCGCCCAGCTCCAGGCCCTGCACCCGGTCGGACTCCTGGCCCTTCGCGCTGACGATGATGACGGACGCCTTGCGCAGCTCGGTGTCCGTCTTGAGCATGCGCAGCACCTCGCTGCCCGCCACGTCCGGCAGCATCAGGTCCAGCAGCACCAGGTCTGGCGGATGCGCGCGCGCCTTGGCGAGCCCGCTCGCGCCGGTGCTCGCCGTCTCCGTCTCGAAGCCCGCGGCCCGCAGGTTGTACTCGACGAGACCCGCCAGGTCCTGCTCGTCCTCGATAATCAGGATGCGCGACATGAAGCCCTCTCGAGTCCCTCCGCGCTCAGGGCGCGATGGACGGATTGCAATCTCCACCGGTCAGCGTCAGGGGCGCGGCAATCACCGGGGCGTTGTCGCCCGCGTTGACCTCACGGAGGTAGTTGCAGGAACTCCCCAGGAAGCCGGGCGGGGTCCCCGTGGTGATCGCCTCGATGACGAGCGCGTAATCTCGGCCCACTGGCACATCCACCGCCAGCTCCAGGCTTCCTCCCGACTGGAGGGTCGCCAGGTCCACGGGGAAGCGGAGGGCCCTGCCCTCGCGCCCCTGGGCGTCCTTCAGCACCACCAGGTCGTCACGCCGCACCTGGGTACCCAGGCACGTGCGCTGAATCTCGGTGCAGCTGCGGCTGGAGCCCCGCGACACCACGGCCACCTGCAGGGCCTGGACGTTGTTGGCCACCGCGCGCTCCATCGTCAGGGCGAGCGGAAAGCGGCCCGCGGGCTCGGCGTCAGGGCCGCACGCGCCAAGAAGGCCGAGCAGCAACAGCGGGGACAGGAGGCGCTGGCTCATGGGGCGGGGGGCTCCACGCGGATGGTGATGGGAACGCGGCCCCGCTCTTCGCCGGAGGTCAGCGCCACGATGCCGGCGGTGGCGCCAATGGCCACCGCGCCCACGCCCACCCAGAGCCAGGGGCTCTTGTACCAGGGACGGGAGGACGGGTCGGCGGCGGCGCCGGCGCGCACGGCCCGGGGCGCCACCTGGAAGATGAGCGGCTGGAAGGAGTCTCCCCGGCCCGCGAGCCGGCGCTGCGCCGCGTCCGCGACCTCGAAGTAGTACTCCATCTCGTAGGCCTCGGCCTCGGTGGGCACCTCGTAGGCCGGCAACACCGCGCGGTAGCGCTCGAGGGGGCGGCCGTCGGGGCCTCGCTCACGCGCGAAGTCCACCGAGCTGTAGGCCTCGTCACCGGCGCGCCGGTAGAAGAGGCGCGCGCGGGCGCCCAGCGCCAGGTCCTGGATGGAGGCCTCCACGACGACGGGCTCGCCACCCGGTGGATCAGGGATGGGGTCCACGTCCAGGGTGACGGGGCGGACGCGCCGGCTCTTGATGTCCTCGCGGATGCGCGCGTAGAGGGCGCGCAGCTTGGGCGGGGAGCTGCGGGGGAGCTCGTAGTCCGGCCGGGCCTGGAGCAGCTTCTCGTAGGCGTCGCGCGCCTGGGGCTCGTCCCCCAGGTAGAGGGCCGTGAGGCCCAGCAGGCGGTACATCTCCACCAGCTGATCATCCGTCAGGTCCGGCGCATCCAGGCCTTCCAGGAGGGTGCGACGTGCGTCTTCGAATTCGCCCTGGTCGAACTGCTCGCGGGCCTCGGTGATGGCCGGGCTGGCCGGGCCGAGCTGCAAGAGAACAGGCTCAGGGAAGAGGGGCCGGCTCCAGCCCGGTCGGGCACTCAGGCCCAGCACCAGGATGAGGGCCCACCCGCGCAACCGCCAGCCATGTGCGTGCATCGATTCGAACCTATCAAAACGTTATCGAGAGAATCCACGAAGGCCGGCCCGTCGGGGGTGACGGCGCGGTGACATCTTCGTGGCGGTGTTGCACGAGGGCGTGTTGACGCTGGAGGGGCCACCCTCTATGTTGCGCGCCCCTTTTGGCCTGGAAGTAGCGTAAATGCTCGTAAAGGTTGATCAAATCAAGGACGCAGGGCTGAAGCTCGAGGAGCCCGTCAATCTCGAGCTGCTCGGTGAGACGCTGGGAGGCGCTGCCTCCGGCGAGGATACCGGATTCCGAGCCACGGCCCCGGCGACGTTGAAGGCGTCGCTGCGCAAGCTGAGCGGCGGCGTGCTGCTGGAGGGGCGCTTCACGGTGGACGTCACCAGCCCCTGCAAGCGCTGCCTCGCCGACGTGGCCATGAAGGTCCCCGTGGAGTTCACGCTCAACCTGGTGCCGGAGTCCCTGGCTCGGGGCGACGACTTCAAGGATGACGACGAGAAGGCGATGGAGAAGAAGGAGCGCAGCCAGGGTGAGTCTGGCGGCTCCTTCGAGCTGAACGATGCGGATCAGGAACTCTTCGACGGGAAGACCATCAACCTGGACCCCATCGTCCGGGAGCAGCTCCTGCTGGCCCTGCCGATGAACGCCGTGTGCCGGGACGACTGCAAGGGCTTGTGCTCGCAGTGCGGCGCGAACCGCAACGACGTCGCCTGCACCTGTGACACCCGGCCGGTGGATCCGCGCCTGGCGCCGCTGAAGAACATCAAGCTCAACAACTGAAGTGAGCCTGGAGTGCAGGGCCGCCTCGTGAGAGGGGGCCCTGAAACGACAAGGGCCGCGGCCTCCACTGGATGGAGACGCGGCCCGTCGTGTTTCTCAGCGCCCGGGAAGGGCGCTGTATGCGACTGTGCGTCAGGCCTCGGCCTGAGCGACCACTTCCCGGCCCTTGTACTGGCCACAGGACGTGCAGGCGCGGTGAGGCATCACCGGCTCCTTGCAGTTCGGGCACTTGGTCACCTGCACGGCGCTCCGCAGGTTGTTGTTGGCCGCACGGCGGCGGTCGCGACGCATCTTCGAAGTACGCTTCTTGGGGACACCCACGGCTCACCTCTATATTCGACCCCGACCCGGAGCGTTCGCGCCGGTCCGGACCGGTTGAGTCCAATGTCTTTCGCGCTGTGCCGGGGTCCCCGGCTCCGTGCGCAACACTCTCTGCTCGAAACCGGTCTGGGGCGGTCGCACGAAGGCTCCCGTACTCCATGTCCGGCTTCGGAAGGCGGCGGACCCTAGCGGCTCGAAGCCCCCGAGTCAATGCGGCAACGCGGGAGGGCCCGTTATCTCCCGGGCACCGTCTATCCCGGACGGTGCCCGGTGACAACGTCCATGGCGCGGGCGCCATTCTTCCGGCCGTGCCCCAGGGCGTATCAGCCAGTCGTTGCCCCCCTGCAGGGTTCCTGCTGTGCTGCGCGCCGCCCGCCCCCGGCGGGTGGGATACCGACACCGACAGCCGGCCGGACGCCGGGCGGGCAAGGAGAGGGTGGGGATGAGGCTGGTGCTGGATGCCATGGGCGGCGATCACGCGCCCGCCGCCCCCGTGGAGGGTGGGGTGCTCTTCGCGCGGGCCCACCCCGGCCATGAGGTGCTCCTGGTGGGGGACGAGGCGAAGGTGGCGCCCCTGCTGGGCAAGCTGCGGCCTCCGTCCAATCTCCAGGTCCACCATGCCTCTGAAGTCGTGGAGATGGACGAGCACGCCTCGACCGCCTTCCGCCGCAAGCGGGACTCCTCCCTCCGGGTGGGCTTCGAGCTGGTGCGGGACGGCCGGGCGGAGGCGCTCGTCTCGGCGGGCAACTCCGGCGCCGTCATGGCCGGGGGCCTGCTCACGCTGGGACGGCTGCCGGGCGTGGAGCGCCCCGCCATCGCCGCGCTCTTCCCCGCGCTCAAGGGCGGCGGCCGGTGCCTGCTCCTGGATGCGGGCGCCAACGTGGACTGCAAGCCGTCGCACCTGGCCCAGTTCGCCGTCATGGGGGAGGCCTACGTGCGCGCGCGCATGGGCGTGCCCCGGCCCCGGGTGGCCGTGCTCTCCAATGGTGAGGAGTCCTCCAAGGGGACGCCGCTCACCCGGGAGGTCAGTGGGCTGCTGCGGCGCTCGGATCTGGACTTCGTGGGTTACGTGGAGGGCAAGGACCTCTTCTCCGGCGAGGTGCAGGTGGTGGTGACGGACGGGTTCACCGGAAACGTCGTCCTGAAGACATCCGAGGGTGTGGGCATGGGCGTCATTGGCATGCTGCGTCAGGCCATCGAGCGGCGCGGCGGGCTGGCGGAGAAGGTGGGGGCGATGCTGCTCCAGCCCGCGCTGGCCGGGCTTCGCCGGGTGGTGGACTACGCCGAGTACGGCGGGGCACCCCTGCTGGGCATCCAGGGGGTGGGCATCGTCGCGCATGGGCGCTCCACGCCCCGGGCCCTCTTCAACGCGCTGGGCGCGGCGCTGGCCATGGCGGAGGGGGGCGTGCAGGCGGAGTTGACGCGTTGCATCGGGCGCGCGGCGGCGTGGCTTCCGACCCATCCGAAGGGAAAAAGAGCGACAGACGCGGGCGTTTCCGATTAGAGCCTTCGCCCGGAGCGTGCAGGCCGCCTCGGGTTGGTGGCGGGGCGCCTCGCGGAAATTGCTGGCTCAACCTGGTCAGGTACGGCAACAGGGCGTCCAGCCTGCGGCCCCGGCCGCTGAAGAGGAGGCAGAGTCCGCATGTCGAAGGTCGCGTTCGTGTTCCCCGGGCAAGGCAGCCAGGCCGTGGGGATGGGCAAGGACCTGTATGAGAAGTTCCCCGAGGCCCGGGCCGTGTTCGACGCGGTCGACGCCGCCCTGGGAGAGAAGCTCTCCACCCTCTGCTTCGAGGGCCCGGACGAGGCGCTGAAGCTCACGGCCAACACCCAGCCGGCCATCCTCACGGTGTCGCTGGCGGCGCACGCGGTGTTCGCGAAGCGGGGACCGGCGCCGTCCTTCGTGGCGGGGCACTCGCTGGGCGAGTACTCGGCGCTGGTGGCGGCGGGCGCCATGGACCTGGGCGACGCGGTCCGGGCGGTGCGCGCGCGCGGCACCTTCATGCAGGAGGCGGTGCCCGCGGGCGTGGGCGCCATGGCCGCGGTGCTGGGCCTGGTTCCGGAGAAGGTGAAGGCGGCCTGTGACGCGGCGGCCGAGGGGCAGGTGGTGTCGCCGGCGAACTACAACTCGCCCGAGCAGACGGTCATCGCCGGTGACGCGGCGGCCGTGGAGCGCGCCGGGGTGAAGTGCAAGGAGGCCGGCGCCAAGCGCGTGATGCCCCTGCCGGTGTCCGCCCCCTTCCACTGCGCGCTGATGGCGCCGGTGCAGCCCCGGCTGGCGGAGGTGCTGGGCGGCATCCAGGTGTCCGCGCCGTCCGTGCCGGTGGTGACCAACGTGGAGGCCCGTCCCAACGCGGACGCGTCGCGGGTGGTGCCGCTGCTCCTGGAGCAGGTGAGCTCGCCGGTGCGCTGGATTGAGTGTGTGGAGGCGCTGAAGGCCGAAGGCGTCACCCGCATCATCGAGCTGGGGCCGGGCAAGGTGCTGGTGGGCCTGGTCAAGCGCATCACCAAGGACATCGAGCTGTTCAACGTCGAGGACTCCGCGAGCCTGGACAAGGCGCTCGCGGCACTGGGGGTGGCACCATGAGCGGCTTCAAGGACAAGGTCGTGCTCGTGACGGGTGGCTCGCGCGGCATCGGCCGGGCGTGCGCGGTGGCCTTCGCCAAGGCGGGGGCCTCCACCGTGGTCATCAGCTATGCGGGCAACGAGGCGGCGGCCCAGGAGACGGTGGCCCTGCTCCAGGCGGAGGGCGCCAAGGCGGAGGCCATCCGCTTCGACGTGTCCGACAGCGCCGCCTGCGCCAGCGCCGTGGACGGCATCGTCAAGGGCCACGGCCGGCTGGACGTGCTCGTCAACAACGCGGGCGTCGCGGTGGACGGCCTGGTGATGCGGGTGAAGGACGAGGACTGGGACAAGCAGCTGGACACCAACCTCAAGGGCGCCTTCTCCCTCATCCGCGCCGTCAGCCGGCCCATGATGAAGCAGAAGGGCGGCGCCATCATCAACATCACCTCCGTGGTGGGGGAGATGGGCAACGGCGGTCAGGCGGCCTACTCGGCGTCCAAGGCGGGGCTCATCGGCCTGACCAAGTCCGTGGCGCGCGAGCTGTCCAGCCGGAACATCCGCGTCAACGCCGTGTCCCCCGGCTTCATCGGGACGGACATGACGCATCAGATCAATGACGAGATGCGCCAGAAGATGCTGGAGGGCATCCCCCTGGGGCGGCTGGGCAATCCGGAGGAGGTCGCCGGTGCCGTGCTCTTCCTGGCCGGGGACGCCGCGTCCTACATCACCGGCGAGGTCCTGAAGGTCAACGGCGGAATGTACATGTAACCCACGGTTGGATTGCCGCCGGGCGTGGGATATACCGCGCCCGCTTTCGACATGGTCCGGGAAGCCAGCCGGGCCACATCTGGTTCCTGGAGGGTTCTACACTTATGTCGACGTCAACCATTGAGGCCAAGGTCAAGTCCATCATCGCCGACCAGCTTGGTGTCGGAGAGGATGAGATCAAGCCGGAGTCCTCCTTCATCGAGGACCTGGGCGCGGACAGCCTCGACATCGTGGAGCTCGTCATGGCGATGGAAGAGGAGTTCGAGGTCGAGATTCCCGACGAAGAGGCGGAGAACATCAAGACCGTCAACGACGCCGTCAGCTACATCAACACCCACAAGAAGTAGGCAGCACCACGGCGTGCCGGGGTGCGGGGCGGCGCCGCGTGATGCGCGGCGTCCCCGGTGTCCCAGGCGCCACCGGAGAGGACCGTGTCACAACGTCGAGTCGTCGTCACCGGAACCGGGCTTGTTTCGGCTCTGGGAACCGGAACCGAGAAGAACTGGCAGGCGTTGATCGCCGGCAAGTCGGGTATTGCCCAGGTCACGCGCTTTGACGTTGGCAAAATCGACACGCGCATCGCGGGCGAGGTGAAGGACTTCGAGCCCGAGGCGTTCATCGAAAAGCGCGAAGTGCGCCGGATGGACCTGTATGCGCAGTTCGCGTTGGCCGCCGCGCAGATGGCCGTGACGGAGTCGGGCATTCCCATTGGCCCGGATGCGCCGCACGGCTACACGCCGGAGAAGGTCGGCGTCATCGTCGGCTCGGGCATCGGCGGTATCTCTTCGCTGGAAGAGCAGCACCGCAAGGGGTTGGAGAAGGGGTTCGACCGGTTGTCGCCCTTCTTCATCATCCAGATGATCATCAACATGGCGCCGGGCCTCATCTCCATGCGGTACAACTGCAAGGGGCCGAACTGGGCGCCGGTGTCCGCGTGCGCCACCAGTGCCCACGCCATTGGCGAGGCCTGGAAGTCCATCCGCCTGGGTGAGACGGACGCGGTCATCGCCGGCGGCGCCGAGGCGGCCATCACCCCGCTGGGGCTGGGTGGCTTCTCGGTGATGAAGGCGCTGTCCACGCGCAATGATGATCCGGCCGGGGCCAGCCGTCCCTTCGACAAGGACCGTGACGGCTTCGTCATGGGCGAGGGCGCGGGCATCCTGGTGCTGGAGGAGATGGAGGCCGCGAAGAAGCGCGGCGCCAACATCCTGGCGGAGGTGGTGGGGTACGGTGCCAACTCGGACGCGTACCACGTCACCCAGCCCGCGCCGGAGGGCGAGGGCGCGGCGCGCTGCATGCGGCTGGCGCTCCAGTCCGCAGGGATGAACCCGGAGGACGTGGGCTACATCAACGCTCACGGCACCTCGACGCCGTTCAACGACGCGAACGAGACCAAGGCCATCAAGACGGTGTTCGGCGACCACGCGCGGAAGCTCGCCGTGTCGTCGACCAAGTCGATGACGGGCCACATGCTCGGCGCGGCGGGTGGCTTCGAGGGCGTGGTCAGCGCGCTGGCGCTGGCGCGCAACATCCTGCCGCCCACCATCAACCAGACGACGCCTGATCCGGACTGCGACCTGGACTACGTGCCCAACCAGGCGCGTGAGGTCCGGGTGGACGCGGTGATGAGCAACTCGTTTGGCTTCGGCGGCACCAACGCCGTGCTGGTGTTCAAGCGCTTCTAGCCGTCTCAGGAGAAACCCGCGTGAAAGTCATCCTCGCTTCAGACCACGCGGGCCTGGAGCTCCGGCAGGAGCTGGTGGCCGCGCTCACCGCGCGGGGCGTGGCCCACGAAGACGTGGGTCCCGTCACGCGGGACTCGGTGGACTATCCGGACTTCGCCGCGCGGGTGTCCCGCGCCGTGACGTCCGGGGAGGCCACCCTGGGCGTGCTGGTGTGTGGCACCGGTATTGGCATGAGCATCGTCGCCAACAAGCACAAGGGCATCCGGGCGGCCCTGTGCACCACGGAGTTCGAGGCCCGGATGGCCCGGGCCCACAATGACGCCAACGTGCTGTGCCTGGGCCAGCGCGTGGTGGGGGCCGGCGTGGGCCGCGCCATCCTGGAGGCGTTCCTCAGCACTGCTTTCGAAGGCGGCCGCCACGAGCGGCGCGTCCAGATGATTCGCGAGGCCGAGTCCCAGGGCTAACGGCCCCGCCGTACCCGTCGTTCGAGGGAGTCCGCCATGGAGAACATCCGTACGCTGGCCGAAGTGGACCCGGAGATTGCCCGCGTCCTCCGCGAGGAGACCCAGCGCCAGGAGGAAGGGCTGGAGCTCATCGCCTCGGAGAACTTCGTCTCTCCGGCGGTGATGGAGGCGGTGGGCTCGGTGCTCACCAACAAGTACGCGGAAGGCTACCCCGGCAAGCGCTACTACGGCGGCTGCGAGGTGGTGGACGTCGCGGAGAACCTGGCCATCGCCCGCGCCAAGGACCTGTTCGGCGCGGACGCGGTCAACGTGCAGGCGCACTCCGGCAGCCAGGCCAACATGGGCGCCTTCATGGCGCTGATGAAGCCGGGCGACACCATGCTGTCGCTGGACCTCAACTCCGGCGGCCACCTCACCCACGGCGCCACGTTCAACTTCTCCGGCAAGCTCTACAAGGTCGTCCACTACGGCCTGACGCGTGACACGGAGACCATCGACTTCGCACAGGTGGAGTCGCTGGCCAAGGAGCACAAGCCGAAGGTCATCGTCGTGGGCGCCAGTGCGTACCCGCGCACGCTGGACTTCGCGAAGTTCCGTGAGATCGCCGACGCGGTGGGCGCGGCGATGCTGGTGGACATGGCGCACATCGCCGGCCTGGTGGCCGCGGGCGTGCACCCCTCGCCGGTGCCGGTGGCGGACATCGTCACCAGCACCACGCACAAGACGCTGCGCGGTCCGCGGGGCGGCCTGGTGCTGAGCCGCGAGCCCTACGCCAAGGCCATCAACAGCCAGATCTTCCCCGGCATCCAGGGCGGCCCGCTGATGCACGTCATCGCCGGCAAGGCGGTGGCCTTCAAGGAGGCCCTGTCGCCGGAGTTCAAGGCGTACCAGCGGCAGATTGTCGCCAACGCGAAGGCGCTGGCGGAGGCGCTCCAGCGCGCGGGCCTGCGGCTGACGTCCGGTGGCACGGACAACCACCTGATGCTGGTGGACCTGCGCCCCAAGAAGCTCACGGGCAAGGTGGCCGAAGAGGTGCTGGACAAGGCCGGCATCACCGTGAACAAGAACATGATTCCGTTCGACCCGGAGAAGCCGATGACCACGTCCGGCATCCGGGTGGGCACGCCGGCCATCACCACGCGCGGCATGCGCGAGGCGGAGATGGCGGTGGTGGGGCGGCTCATCGGCGAGGCGCTGGACGCCGCGCAGGACGACGCCGCGCTGGCCCGCATCAAGGGGCAGGTGAAGGAGCTTTCGCAGGGGTTCCCGCTCTACGCCTCGCGGTTGAAGTAGATTGGCGGGCCGTACCCTTCCATGCGCTGCCCCTTCTGTCAGGACGCCGAGAACAAGGTCATCGACTCCCGTGAGTCACACGAGGGCTCCGTCATCCGGCGGCGCCGCGAGTGCCTGACCTGCAAGCGCCGCTTCACCACGTATGAGCGGGTGGAGGAGCTCTACCCGCTCATCGTGAAGAAGGATGGGCGGCGCGAGGCGTTCGACCGGGAGAAGATCGTCAACGGGCTGAAGAAGGCGTGTGAGAAGCGGCCCGTGTCCGCGGATCAGCTCGAGGAGACGGTGGTCGCCATCGAGCGGCAGCTGCAGGGCATGGGCGAGAAGGAAGTGCCCTCGTCCGTCATCGGCGAGGAGATCATGCGCCGGCTGCGGCAGCTGGACGAGGTGGCCTATGTCCGCTTCGCGTCCGTGTACCGCAGCTTCCGCGACATCGCGGAGTTCATGGACGAGCTGAAGGCCCTGCGCGAGGCGGAGGCGCGCGAGCAGCGCCAGGCGCCTCCCTCGGCACCGGTGGACAAGGGCGGTTAGAGAAAGCACATGCGGCTGTTGACACGGGCAAGGTTGGAAGCGACACGGGCGCCCCGGGCGAAGCGAGCGGCGGATTTCGACCGGGCGGTGGCTGAGTTCTTCATGCGCATCGCGCTGGAGGAAGCCGCCAAGGGCCTGGGCCGCACCAGCCCCAACCCCGTCGTGGGCGCGGTGCTGGTGAAGGGCGGGCGCATCATCGCCCGCGGCTACCACAAGAAGGCGGGCAGCGCGCACGCGGAAGTCGTCGCGCTGGAGGCGGCCGGTGCGCGCGCCAAGGGCGCGGACCTCTACACCACGCTGGAGCCGTGCGACCACTACGGGCGTACCCCGCCGTGCAGCATGGCCATCATCGAGGCGGGCGTCCGGCGCGTCATCTGCGCGTCGGCGGACCCCAACCCGAAGGTGAGTGGCAAGGGCGTGGCGCGGATGCGGCGCGCCGGCCTCAAGGTCCTCACGGGCGTGCTCGCGGAGGATGCGGACCGCCTCAACCGGCCTTTCTTCAAGATGATCCGCACGGGCCTGCCCTGGGTGACGCTCAAGGCGGCGGTGACGCTGGACGGGAAGCTGGCCACCGCGACCGGTGACTCGCGCTGGGTGACGGGGGCGCCGGCGCGCGCCTGGGTCCACCGGCTGCGGGACTCGGTGGACGTCATCCTGGTGGGCGCCAACACCGTCCGGAAGGACGACCCGAAGCTGACCACGCGGCTGCCCGGAGGCGGTGGGAAGGACCCGCTGCGCGTGGTGGTGGACAGCCACCTGCGCCTGTCCCCGGGCTACACCCTCTTCACGCAGCGCAGCCCCGCGCGCACCGTGGTGGCCACGCTGGAGGACCCGGAGGGCCGCAAGGCGCGGCGCTTCCTGGCCCAGGGCGTGGACGTCTGGCAGCTCCGCGAGAAGGCGGGACAGGTGGACCTCAAGGCCCTGCTGCGGCGGCTGGCGAAGGGGGGCCACAACCACGTCATGGTGGAGGGCGGCGCGGAGATGTACGGCTCCTTCCTGCGTGGGCACCTGGCGGATTCGCTGGCGCTGTTCCTGGCGCCCAAGCTGATTGGCAGCCCGGGCCTGTCGTGGGCCGGCGACCTGGGAGTGAAGGAGATGGCCCAGGCCCTGGCGGTGAAGGACCTCGCCTTCGAACGCCACGGTGACGACATCCTGCTCCAGGCGCTGCTGTAGGACACGAGCGGCCGTGGGCGCAGGCGGGGCCGGTCCGTTATAAGCGGCCCCATGTTTACCGGCCTCATTCAGGACCTTGGCAGGGTGGAGCGCGTCATTCCCGGCGGGATGACCGACCTGTGGATTCACACCTCGCTGGGCGCGGCGGCCTTCGAGCTGGGCGAGTCGATTGCCGTCAACGGCGCCTGCCTCACGGTGGTGGAGCGCACCGGCGACAGCTTCCGCGTGCAGGCCGCGCCGGAGACGCTGCGCCGGACGACGCTGGGCTCCGTGAAGCCCGGAGACCAGGTGAACCTGGAGCGGGCCCTGGCGCTGGGGGACCGGCTGGGTGGGCACCTGGTCTCTGGCCACGTGGACGCCGTCAGCGAGGTGCTGGAGACGTACCCGGAGGGAGGCTCCTGGGTGATGGGGTTCCGGCTGCCGGAGGAACTGGCGCCGTACTTCATCGAGAAGGGCTCGGTGGCCATCGACGGCATCAGCCTCACCGTCAACACGGTGGAGGCGGACCGGTTCCGGGTGCAGCTCATCCCGGAGACGCAGGAGCGCACCACCTTGAAGGCGCGGGGCGTGGGGTCGAAGGTGAATCTGGAGGCGGACCAGATAGGGAAGTACGTGGCGCGGCTGTTCGCGCTCCAGCGGGGCCAGGGGGCTCCCGGGGGAGGTGGCGGGCTGACGGCGGCGGCCATCGCGGCTGCGGGGTTTGGCACGCCGTAGCAGGCGACGCCGGGCCCCGGGGTGGTGTAGGAAGCGCGGCATGCCTCGCTACTTCGACGGTGACTTTCTACCCCCCAAGGGCCGTTTCGCCATCTGCGTGGCCCGCTTCAACGGCTTCATCACCGAGGAGCTGGCCAAGGGCGCCGTGGACACGCTGGTGCGCCACGGCGTGGCCGACGCGGACATCGACGTGTACCGCTGCCCCGGAACCTATGAGCTGCCCGGTCTGGTCCGGCGCGTGACTGAGACGCGGCAGTACGTGGGCGTCATCACCCTGGGCGCCGTCATCCGGGGCGGGACGCCGCACTTCGACTACGTGGCCGGCGAGTGCGCCAAGGGCATTGGCGCGGTGGCCTTCGAGGCCGCGGCCGCCACCCCCGCCACGACGGTGACGTTTGGCGTGCTGACGACGGACACGGTGGAACAGGCCATCGACCGGGCGGGCGTGAAGGCGGGGAACAAGGGAGCGGAGGCCACACTGGCCTGCATCGAGATGGTCAATCTGTACGCGAAGATGTCGGCGACGGACGGAAGGAAGGCGTAAGCCATGGGCGCGCGAAGAACGGGACGTGAGCGTGCGCTGCAGGCGCTCTACCAGTTGGAGATGGCCACCGCGACGACGGCGGAGGCGCTGGAGTCGGCCTGGTCGGCCGCCGAGGAGAGCAGCAAGAGGGACCCGGACGCGGTGAAGTTCGCCCGGGAACTGGTGGAAGGTGTGCAGTCCCACCGGGACGAAATCGACCAGCTCATCGAGCGCCACAGCCACAACTGGCGCCTGGACCGCATGTCGCGCATCGACCGGAACGTGCTGCGACTGGGCATCTTCGAGCTGAAGTACCGCCCGGACATCCCCCGCAAGGTGTCCATCAACGAGGCGGTGGAGCTGGGGAAGAACTTCGGCAATGAAGAATCGAGCGCGTTCGTCAACGGGCTCCTGGACCGCGTCGCGGTCGCCTTGAACAAGCCGTGAGCCGCTGACGCCAGCCGCGAGGGACGCGCCGTGAGCCAGACGACGACGCACGACATTGGATTGGAGGGCCTGGACACGCTCGGCGGGGTGGACGCGCTCTGCCTCTTCATCGCCGAGGATGACCGGCCCCTGCCGTCCTCCGCGGGCTTCGTGGACTGGCGGCTGTGTGGCTCGCTCTCGCGGGTGCTCAAGGCCGGCTTCTTCACGGGCGCGAAGGATGACTGGCTGCTGCTGCCCTCGGACGGGAAGCTGGCGGTGCCCCGTATCTTCGTCGTGGGGCTGGGCGCGCGTCAGCGACTGGACGCGGGCACGTTGAACGACGCGATGGCTGAAGCGGGACGGGTGCTGTCCAAGGCCCGGGTGGAGTCCGTGGCGCTGGAAGTGCCCGCCGGTGGCCAGGTGGAGGACGCCGCGCGGGTCGCGGCTTTCCAGAAGGGCTTCCTGCCTGCGTTCAAGGGCGAACGGGTGGCCGTCCTGGCGGACAAGGGACTCGTCAAGTCGCTGCCTGCACGCAAGGGCTGACGCTCGGCGGGCGGGCGGGCCTTCTGCTAGCATGTCTCGCCCGGGGCGAGCGCACATGCGTGTCAAGGTGTTGATTGTCGAGGACTCGAAAGCATCGCGCGAGTACATCGCCGCGATGGTCGAGGCCGTGGAGGGCGTCGAGGTGGTGGTGACCTCGAGCGGCTTCGAGGCCCTGAAGCTGCTGCCGCGTCACCGCTTCGAGCTCATCATCACCGACATCAACATGCCTGACATCAACGGGCTGGAGCTCATCAACTTCGTCAAGAAGAACCCCAACTACCGCGAAGTGCCGCTCTTCATCATCACCACGGAGGGGCGCGATCAAGACCGCGAGCGCGGGCTCGCGCTGGGCGCCGCGGAGTATCTGGTCAAGCCCTTCCTCCCCGGGAGCCTCGAAGCGCTCCTGCGGCGCTACCTGAAGCTGCCGTGAGTCCGGGAAGCAAGGCGCTGGCCGAGTTCGTGGCCGAGGCAACGGAGATTCTCGACGCCCTGGCCAGGGACCTGCTCGCGCTCGACGAGCGCCGGGGCTCCGAGGCGGACCCGGACCTGGTCAACGGCATCTTCCGCGCGGCGCATTCGCTCAAGGGGTTGTCCGGGCTGTTCGGCCAGGAGCGCATCTCCCGGCTGGCGCATGGGACGGAGGATCTGCTCGACAGGCTTCGGCTGGGGAAGCTGCTGCTGGACGGCGCGGTCCTGGATGCGCTGATTGAAGCGCTGGATGCGTTCCAGGCGCTGCTGGGCGAGGCCGCTCGCGGCGCGGAGAGCGAAAGCCTGTCCGCCCGCGTGGAGGCGATGGCCGCGCGGATGGCGTCGATGGGCGCTCCGGCGGAGGTTGCTGCGGACGACCCGCTGGACCGGTTGGAGCTGGAGGCGCAGGTCCGCTCCGTCTTCACGGAGTACGAGGAACACCGGCTGCGGGAGAACGTGCGGCGGGGTGTGTCGTTGTGGCGCGTGCGGGCCGCCTTTGATTTGTCCGACTTCGACAAGGGACTGGCGGAGCTCAACGCGAGGCTCAAGCCGCTGGGCGAGGTCATCAGCACGTTGCCGTCCGCGCAGCCGGGTGGCGCGCATGGCATCGCGTTCGACCTGATTTTCGGTGCGCAGGTCGACCGTGTGTCCCTGGAGACGGGACTGAAAGGGACGCCCGCGGAGCTGTCCGCGCTGACGGTGCGCCCGGCCGCGGCGGCCGCGACGAGCGCGCTGCTTCAGGCCGCGCAACCCGCCGCGACGATTCGCGCGTCCGTGGGCGCGAAGTCGGAGACGCGGCCTGGAGACACGGCGACGCACGATGGGGACACTGGCACTGCTCAGGACGCAGCGGCAGGGGCCCTCGCGGCACCTGATGTGCCCGTCCGCGTGGCGGATGCGGCCCCGGAGGCGTCGCGGAAGGGATCAACGCCCTCGCGCGGCTCCCGAGGCACGTCCGCGGACACCAAGGCTTCGCCCGCGGCGGGGCATTCGACGTCGCCCAAGGGCGGCGGCAAGAAGAAGGCTGTACGCGCGACGCCCGCCGCGATGCCTCCCGAGGCGCAGCAGCCGCTCCTTTCGCACGTACCGGAAGACACGGAGCCTGGGCCCCTGGAATGGCCCACGTCGGACGCCGACGTACCTGCCAACTCTGGCGGCTCGCCTTTACCGCCTCCCGCGCCTGGACCCTCCAGCGTGCCCGTCGTCGCCTACCTCCAGGGCGCCGCCAAGGCATCACCCAAGGGGCTCTCGGTGGCCCCAGCGGCACCGGCCGGTGCCCCCGTGAGCACCCCAGCGGCGCTGACGGCGGACACGTCGCTGCGCTCCCTGACGCAGACCGTGCGGGTGGACATCGGTCGTCTGGATGGCCTCATCAACATGGTGGGCGAGCTGCTGCTCATCAAGGCCAACCTCCAGCGGCTCGCGGAGTCCGCGAGGCAGGACGGTGCGGTGGCGCTCTCCAAGCTGTTCGGCCAGGAGCTGGCGCGCGAAACGCGGGGCCTGGAGCGCAAGCTGGAAGCCCTCCAGGAAGGCCTCCTGGAAGCGCGGATGGTCCCCGTTGGCCAGGTGTTCGACAAGCTGGCCCGGCTGGTGCGCCGCATCACCCGCGAGGCGGGCAAGGAAATCGAGCTCGCCATCAGCGGCGGCGAGGTGGAGCTGGACAAGCTCATCGTCGAGGAGCTCAGCGACCCGCTGATGCACCTCATCCGCAACGCCATCGACCACGGTGTCGAATCCCCCGACGCCCGTCTGGCCGCAGGCAAACCCCGGCGCGCGGTGGTGGGCCTGCGCGCCGAGCAGAAGGGCAACCACGTCGTCATCGAGGTGAGTGACGACGGCTCCGGTATCGACGAGTTGCGCGTGCGCGAGGTGGCCATCACGCGCGGCCTCATCACCTTCGCGCAAGCCCAGGAGATGAGCCGGAGGGAGCTGCTCAACCTCATCTTCCAGCCCGGCTTCTCCACCGCCCGCAGCGTGTCCGAGCTCTCCGGCCGGGGCGTCGGCCTGGACGTGGTGAAGAACAACCTGGGCAATCTGTCGGGCATCATCGACGTGTGGAGCGAGCGCGGAAAGGGCACCGCCTTCCACCTCACGCTCCCCGTCACGCTGGCCATCATTCGCGCGCTGCTGGTGGGCGTCAGTGGCCGCACCTACGCGGTGCCGCTCAACAGCGTGCTGGAAATCATCTCCGTCCAGCCCAAGGAAATCCGCACCGTGGAGCGGCGCGAGGTCCTGGACCTGCGCGGACAGACGTTGCCCTTCGTGCGGCTGTCTCGCATGTTCGCCCTGCCGGAGCGCCCGGTGAGTCGCCACTTCGTGGTGGTGGTGGGCCTGGCCCAGGAGCGCCTGGGCATCGCGGTGGACGAATTGCACGGTCAGCAGGACATCGTCACCAAGCCCCTGGGGGGCCGGCTCCAGTCCGTCCGGGGCATCTCCGGCGCCACCGAACTGGGCAACCGGCGCACCGTCCTGGTGCTGGACGTGGCGGCGCTCCTGGAAGAGGGCATGGCCGTGGAGCGGCGTCGCGCCTGACCCTCGCTGCGGACGGGCGCGCCGGCTGCTATCCTGCGTCGCTGTGTCCCGGTTCTCGGAACTGCTCGACGACTTCTTCTACCGTCCTGACGAGGACGTCTCCGGGCTCCAGGACTTCGCGGCGGGCAGCGACGGCGTATTGCCCGCGACCCCTGAAGAGGTGCCCGAGGAGTACCTGGCCTTCCGCCTGGAAGGGGAGTGCTACGCGGTCCCCATCCGGGGGGTGCGTGAAATCTCCAAGGTCCCGCCGCTGACGGAGATTCCCCGCGCCGAGCCTCAGCTCCTGGGGGTGATGAACCTGCGCGGTGAGCTGCTGCCCGTGTACGACGTCAAGGTGCGGCTGCGGCTGGCGGAGCGGGCGCCCCTGGTCGCCGGGCCCGACGCGCCGGCGCCGCCCCGGAGTGCTCGCATCCTCGTGCTGCGCACCGAGACGGGGCCCGCGGGGGTGTGGGTGGATGGCGTGGTGGGCGTGGTGAAGCTCAAGCCGTCCATGCTGGAGGCACCGCCACCGGGGATGCGCGTGGGTGACAGGGATTGCGTGGTGGGCATGGGCCGGCGTGGCCCCATGCTCTACATCCTCTTGGACGCGGAACAGGCGCTCGCTCCATGAAGGACTCCGTCAACCTGCTGTCGCGGCGTCCCCACGTGGTCCCGGATGAAGTGTCCTCGGCCGCGGACACGGTGGTGCAACTCTGTGCCTTCTTCATCGGCGCGGAGGAGTACGTGCTGGACATCATGCGGGTGGAGGAAATCCTCCCGCTCCAGCGCATCACCCCCATCCCCCACGCCCCGGCGTTCGTGGAGGGTGTGCTCCATCTGCGCGGCCTCATCCTGCCGGCGGTGGACCTGCGGTGCCGGCTCCTGGGCGCGCCGGGGCTGGAGACGCCGAAGACGCGGCTGCTGGTCTGCAAGCTGGGCACGCGGCGCGTGGCGGTGAAGGTGGACCGGGTGGCGGAGGTACTGCGCGTGCGGCGTGGCGACATCAAGCCCGCGCCCGCGCTGAGGGTGGCGGGACACACGCCCTTTGTCGTCGGTGTCTGTGGACCACCGGACCGGCTCCGGCTGCTGCTGGACCTCAAGGCATTGCTGCGCGTGGAGTTGGAGCGCGAGTCTTCAAGGAACACGACGTAGGCGCACACATGGGGGATTGAGATGGACCATCAAGGACTGGAGCAGCACCGTCGAATCCTCGGCATCCTCTTCATCGTCATCAACGGGCTGTCGGTGCTCATCGCCGTGGGAGTGATGCTGTTCTTCGGGGCGATGGGCGGGATGTTGCCAAGCGCGAAGCCCGAGGAACGGGCGCTGATTGTTGCCGTGGGCATGGGCGTGGGCGGGTGCCTGGCGCTGCTGGGGTTGCCGGGTGTCATCACCGGCTTCGGGTTGCTGTACCGCAAAGCGTGGTCGAGGACGCTGACGCTGGTGCTGGGCATCCTCGCCATTCCCAATGTTCCCCTGGGCACGGTCCTGGGGGCCTACGCCCTCTGGTTCTACCTCCAGCCAGGCTCTGACCAGGTCTTCGACACATGAGCCCCCACTCCGAGCCCCCGGTCGAGGAAGAGGCGCGCTACCTCGCACTCCAGTCGCTGGACCCGTGCACCGCGGGCGTTCTGGAGATTCTCATTGTCGGCTTGCATGACGAGAGCTGGCGCGTGCGCCACGTCGCGGCGGAGGCCCTCAAGCGGATGCCCGCCTCGAGCGAGCTCGCGGCCCGGCTCATCTCCGTGCTGGGGGAGCGAGGGGAGACGGGGGCTCGGAACGCGGCGGCGGAGGCGCTCGCGGGGATGGGCAGTGTCGCGTTGGGCCCGTTGGTGGACCTGCTGACCCATCCGGACCCGGACCAACGCAAGTTCGCCGCGGACATCCTTGGGCAGTTGGGGCGGCGCGACGCGGAGGGTCCCCTGGTGCGTTCGCTCTCGGACGCGGACCTCAACGTGCGTGTGTCCGCGGCGGAGGCGCTGGGACGCATTGGCGGCGCGCAGGCCGTCACCGCGCTGGAGGCGCTGCTGGCCGAGCCGGAGCCGCTGCTCCGCCTGTCCGCCCTGGAAGGGTTGACGTTGCTTCAGCATGCGGCGCCCCTGCCGGTGGTGAAGGCCTTGCTGGAGGACCCTCGGCTTCAGCGGAGCGCCTACCGGATGCTGGGCCTCCTTCCGGAGGCGGACGCGACGGTGCGCATCTGCCAGGGGCTCACGTCGGAGTTGCGCTCGGTGAGAGAGGCGGCGCTGTCCGCGCTGGGGACCCAGGCCGCGCGTGCCGCGGGGGCGCGGCGCGGGGAGCTCGAGGCGGTGGTGCGGAAGGCGCTCTTGCCCCTGCCCGGCATGACGCCGCGACTGACCGAGGCGCTGGCGTCCGAGGACGTCATGGTGTGCGCGGGCACGTTGGTGGCGGTGGCCTCGCTGGGCGATGCATCGCTGGCCGTGCCCGTGGCGGAGTGTGCGCGCGAGGCGCGGCTGCTGCGCGAGGTGCTGCACACGCTGGGCAGGTTGGGGCCGGACGGCGGGCGCACCTTGCTTCATCGACTGCCGGACCTGTCCCTGCCGGCGCGGGCCGCCGCGGCCGAAGCGCTGGTGGACCTGGTCGACGCCTCGGCGGTGGCACCGCTGTGCGCGTTGCTGGAGTGGGTGGAGGACGAGCTTCGCGCGGTGGTGGTGCGTGCCTTGGGGCGGACAGGCGCGGCCTCGGCGGTGTCGCCGCTCGTCGCCCTGCTGGAAGAGCCATCCCTCGCGGGCGCGGCGACGCGCTCCCTGGCCGGGCTGGCGGAGTCGTGCCGGCCGGCGGTGCTGGAGGCGTTGGAGGACGCGGTGGCGCGCAGGGCCACGCCCGCGGCGGTCGCCGCCCTGGCCCGCGTGGGTGGCGTGCCGGCCCTGCCCACGTTGAAGCGGCTGGCGCGGGACGAGGACCCTCGGTGGCGCGCGGCGGCGGTGGTGGCGGCGTGTGAGCTGGATGGCGACGTCGGTCGGGAGTTGGTGCGCGCGGCGCTCGCGGATGAGTCCGTGCCGGTGCGCATCGCGGGCACGCGGGCCCTGGCGCGACTGGGCGGACCTGACGCGGGCGCGCTGCTGTCTCCGGTCCTGAGGGATGAGGACCCCTCCGTGCGAGTGGCCGCGGTGGAGGCGGCGGGGGACTGCGGCGCGTTGGACCGGGTGCCGGACCTGGTGGCCCTGACGCGGGATGCGGATGGCGCGCTGGCGGTGGCCGCGGTGCGGGCCCTGGCGCGCATGGGAGCGGCGGGCCCCGGGGTGTTGCGGGAGGCCGCGGGGCATCCGGACGTGGAGGTGGTGAAGGCCGCGCTGGCGGCGGGGGCGGAGTCGTCAGCCGGGGTGACGATGGCGCTGTCCCTGCTGCGTCACGCGCGCTGGGATGTCCGCGCGGCTGCGGCGCGAGTGCTGGGAGATTCGGCGGGGCCGGAGTGTCTGTCCGCCGCCCGGGAGGCGCTGGAGGCGGAGTCGGACGCCCTGGCGCTGCGAGCCCTCTCCGATGCCGTGGAGCGCCTGCTCCGGCGCTGAGAGGGCTCCATGGCACGCTTCGACGACGGACGTCCGGAGATGTCAGCGGAGGAGTTCCGTCTCCTCCGGGACCACGTGTATTCGCACTGCGGCATCCTGGTGCACGAGGACATGAAGTTCGTGATGGAGCGCCGGCTGTGGCCCCGGCTGGAGTTGCTGGGGCTGCCGGACTACGGCGCGTACCACCGCTACCTGCGCTACGACGCCAACCGGCACGCCGAGCTGGAGGCGGCCGTCGAATCCCTCACCACGCACGAGACGTACTTCTTCCGCGAGCCCATGCAGCTCAAGGCCTTCACGGACGAACTGCTCCCGGTGGTGGCGCGGCGCAACGCGCGGCTGCGGCGCCTGCGGGTGTGGTCCGCGGGGTGCTCGTCCGGGGAGGAGGCCTACACGCTGGCGATGCTCCTCAAGGACAGCCGCCGCTTCGACGACTGGGACGTGGAAGTCCTGGGCACGGACATCTCCCGGCGCGTCTTGGCCATGGCGCGGCGCGCGGAGTACGGGCCTTCCGCGCTGCGCGCCACCTCGCCGGAATTGCTGGAGCGCCACTTCGTTTCGCTGGGCAACAGCCGCGTGCGCGTCCGGGACGAAGTGCGCGCCTGGGTGTCGTTTGGCCACCACAACCTGTTGGACGAGGTGGGTAGCCAACTGGTGCCACGCATGGACGTGGTGTTCTGCCGCAACGTGCTCATCTACTTCGACCTGGCGGCACGCCGGAAGTTCCTGCGCATCGTTCGGGACCGGCTGGTGCCAGGGGGGTACCTGCTGCTGGGACACTCAGAGAACCTGCTGAACCTGGGCTCGGACTTCGAGTTCGTTCACCTGCGCGGGGACCTGGTGTACCGGAGGCCGGAGCTGGACGAAGGAGCGCGTCGATGAGCAGCAAGGGCGTCATCTCCGTACTGGTCATCGACGACTCGGCCCACAACCGGCGGACCCTCTCCACGATGTTGGAGTCGGAGCCGGACGTGCGAGTGGTGGACCGCGCGGCGGATGGCGAAGAGGGGCTGAAGAAGGTCGTGGACCTGAAGCCCGACGTGGTGACGCTGGACCTGGAGATGCCGAAGCTCGGGGGGTACACGTTCCTCCGCCTGCTGATGCGCACGGCGCCCACGCCCGTCATCGTCATCTCCAGCTATTCGCACCGCTCGGATGTCTTCAAGGCGCTGGAGTTGGGGGCGTTCGACTTCATCGCCAAGCCGCAGCACCCGACGTTCGAGGCCATGGAGGCGCTTCGGGTGGAGCTGCTGGAGAAGGTCCGGGCGGCGCGGCACGTGCGCCCCGGTTACCGGCACGCGGCGCCAGGGGCTCGCGCCATGGCGGTGGCGGGCGAGCCGCCGCTGGTGGTGGCCGTGGGCGCCTCCACGGGGGGGCCCCCCGCGGTGCAGCGGGTGCTGGAGGGACTGGCCGTGGAGCCCACGCCGTGCGTGTTGGTCTGCCAGCACATGCCGCCGCAGTTCACCCGCGCCTTCGCGGACCGGTTGGACCGCATCGGCCCCTTCTCGGTGACGGAGGCCCGTGACGGAGACCTGGTCCAGCCCGGGCACGTGTACATCGCTCCGGGTGGGCGGCACATGGTGGTGGCCGAGCGAGGCTCCCGGCTGGAGCTGCAAACGCCGCCGTCCACGCCCGTGGACAAGTACGCGCCCAGCGTGGACCGCCTCTTCGTCAGCATGGCGCAGGTGCTCGGCGCCAAGGCCCTGGGGGTGGTGCTCACAGGCATGGGCGCCGACGGCGCGGAGGGCGCGCGCGCGGTGCACCGCGCTGGCGGCGAGGTCTGGGCGCAGTCGGAGGAGACCTCGGTGGTGTTCGGCATGCCGGGGGAGGCCATCGCCACCGGGGCGGTGAAGCGGGTGATTCCACTGGGTGACATCGGCCCGGCGCTCGCGGCCCTGGCGCGGCGGCGGCGCTGAAACTCCGGCCCCTGGCGCACGGGTGCTAACGTCCCCGGCCCATGACGCAGCAGATTCGAGCCTTGGTGGTGGATGACTCGCAGGCCATGCGGCGCAGCATCATGTACGCGTTGCAGCGCCTGTCCGGCGTGGTGTGTACCGAGGCCCAGGACGGCGCCGAGGGCTTGAAGAAGCTGACGCAGGGCCGCTTCGACCTGGTGCTCACGGACATCAACATGCCCCTGAT
Organism: Myxococcus sp. AB036A; assembly: GCF_006547355.1. NCBI lineage: Bacteria > Pseudomonadati > Myxococcota > Myxococcia > Myxococcales > Myxococcaceae > Myxococcus > Myxococcus sp. AB036A. The sequence continues at coordinate 47,896 of NZ_VHLC01000032.1, forward strand.
GGACGGGCTGAAGCTCATCAGCCACATCCGGCAGGCGACCGAGTACCGGAACGTCCCCATCATCGTCGTCACCACGGAGGGTGCGGCGGCGGACCGGGAGCGCGCGATGAAGCTGGGCGCGAGCGCGTACCTGGTGAAACCCGTGCAGGCGAAGGTCGTGCTGGATACCGTTCGGGACCTGCTGAAGCTGGACTGAAGGTGAGCGCGCACGAATGGATTCCGTCCTGCGGGTGGAGGGCCTGGAGAAGGCGTACGGCGAGGTGAAGGCCGTGCAGGGGCTCACCTTCGAGGTGGCGCCCGGCGAGGTGCTCGGGTTGGTGGGGCCCAACGGCGCGGGGAAGACGTCCACGTTGCGGTGCCTGGCGGGCATCCTGCCGCCCAGCTCGGGCCGCATCCTGGTCGCGGGATATGACTTGTCGCGGACGCCGGTGGACGCGAAGCGCGCGCTGGCCTTCCTGCCGGACGAGCCGCGCTTCTTCGAATACCTCACGGTATGGGAGCACCTGAACTTCACGGCGCGGCTCTACGGCGTGGAGGACTGGGAGGAGCGGGGCCGCGCGCTGCTGGAGGAGATGGAGCTGATGGGCAAGGAGAAGTCCCTGCCGGGCGAGCTGTCGCGAGGCATGAAGCAGAAGCTGTCCATCGCCTGTGGCTTCCTGCATTCGCCAAAGCTCATCCTCCTGGACGAGCCACTCACCGGCCTGGACCCCATCGGCATCCGGCGGATGAAGGCATCGCTGCGGCGCCGGGCGGAGGAGGGCGCGGCCCTGGTGTTGTCCTCGCATCTGCTGCCGCTGGTGGAGGAGCTGTGCCACCGGCTGCTCGTCATCGCGGGCGGCAAGGCCATGGCGCTGGGCAGCCTGGAAGACATCCGCGCGCGACTGAGTGGCGCGGAAGGGGAGCACGCCTCGCTGGAAGAGCTCTTCGTCCGAATCACCAGCGCGGGAACGCAGGCGCCGTGAGCTTCCCTCGCGCGGTGGCCTTCCTCTGGGCCGCGACCTGGCGCAATCGCATCCGGCGGCAGTTGGAGCGGCTGCGCAAGCCGCGCTACCTCCTGGGCGTGCTGGTAGGCGCGGCGTATCTCTATTCCGTCTTCTTCCGGCGTCTGGACTTCCGTGGGCCGGTGGGCACGGTGCCCGAAGGTGTGCGGTTGTTCGCCGAGTTGTCGCTGGTCGGCTCCGCGCTGGGGACATTGTTCGCCGCGTGGGCGCTGGGCCGGGACCGGCCGTCGCTGACGTTCTCGGAGACGGAGGTGGTGCAGCTCTTCCCCGCACCCGTCGCTCGCCGGGCCCTGCTGCAATACAAGCTGGTGCGCGGGCTCCTGGGCACGTCGCTGGGCGCGCTGTTCGCCACGCTGTTCCTCGGGAGGACCATCAGCCCGCATCCCGTCCTCTTCTTCGTGGGGGCGTGTCTGGCCCTGGGCACGCTCTATCTGCACTCGACGGCGGCGTCCTTCGTGCGCACGCGGCTGTCGGCATGGGGCCTCTGGGGCCAGGTGGTCCGCTGGGGCGCGGTGGGTGGTGTCCTGGCGCTCGTGGCGCTGGCGGTGTTCACCTCGCTGCGAGAGCACCCGGTGCCCGAGGATCTGTCGTCAGGCCGCGCGCTTCGCGGGTGGTTGCAGGCGCTGACGGCGTCACCCGGCGTGGCGGCCGTGTTGTGGCCGGGCCGGCTGCTGGTGGCGCCAGCGCTGGCGCAGAGCGTGGACGACTTCCTGTGGGCCCTGCCACTGGCGTTGGCGCTGATGGCGGCGCACTACGGCTGGGTGCTCTGGGCCGAAGTTCCGTTCGAGGAGACGGCGGTGGTGCGCGCGGAGTCCCGCTCACGGGAGCGCATGCTGCGGGCCTCGGGGCGGATGACGCGGGTGGGCTCGCTCACGTTGAGCCGCCCGCCATTCCGGCTGCTGCCTCGAGGCCGGCCGGAGGTGGCGCTCATCTGGAAGAACCTGATTGCGCGCAAGCGGATGGGGGGCGGGTTCGCGGTGTTCCTCGCCTTCATCATCCTGGGCGGCGTCATCGCGGCGATGATGGGTGACACGCGTCTGTTCACGGACACGCGGCGGGTGCTCGGGCCGGTGGCGCTGGCGTTGTCGGTGATGCTGACGGTGGTGGGGCCGAGCGCGTTCCGCATGGACCTGCGGATGGACCTGCCCAAGCTGGACCTGCTGCGCGCCATGCCACTGACAGGAAGGCAGGTGGTGCGCGCGCAGTTGGCGGCATCCTCGCTGGCCCTGGCCTCCTTCCAGCTCGCGCTGTTGGCGGTGGCGCTCGTCCTGGGGCCCGGTGTGGAGGCGTCGCGCCTGGGAGGCTGGTGGTGGCCAGGAGGGCTGGCGCTGGCGTTCCTGCTTCCGGCCGTGTCGCTGTCGGGTCTCTTCGTGCAGAACGCGGCGGTGGTCCTCTTTCCCTCGTGGGTACCGGCGGACACAGGCGAACGGGCACGCGGCATCGAGGCGATGGGGCAGCGCCTGCTGGCCGTCGTGGGCACGCTGGTGGTGATGCTGGTGGGGTTGATTCCCGCGGGGCTGGCGGCGCTCGTGGTGGGCCTCCCTGTGTCGACGCTGTTGGGCCCCTGGTCCCTGCCCGTGGCGGGCTTCGTCGCGGCGGGGGTGTTGGTGGGAGAGGTGTGGCTGGGCGTCATGGCGCTGGGCCACGCCTTCGAGCGCCTGGATGTCTCCGAGGACCGGCCAGAATAGGTCGTCCCGTTCGCTCCTGGACGTGCGCGTGCTTTGCGGTGGTGGGGCTCCCGGGCGCGGATTATCCGGGCTGTTTCCAGAGAGGAGACGCGCATGAAGGTGGGATTCATTGGCCTGGGCAACATGGGGCTGCCCATGGCGGCGAGCCTGGCGGCCGCGGGGCACGAGCTGACGGTGTGGAACCGCACCGAGTCCAAGGCCGCGCCGTTGAAGGAGAAGGGGGCGCGCGTCGCCCGCAGCCCCGCGGAGGCGGCTCGCGGCGCGGAGGTCGTCTTCAGCATGCTGGCGGACGATGCGGCCGTGACATCCGCGGTGTTCGGCCAGGACGGCCTCCTGGCGGGACTGGCGCCGGGCGCGGTGCACGTCTCGTCGAGCACGCTCTCCGTGGCACTCTCCGAACGGTTGGCGGAGGCGCATGCGAGCGCCGGCCAGCGGTATCTCTCCGCGCCGGTGTTCGGCCGCCCTACCGCCGCGGCGTCGAAGCAACTGTGGGTGGTGGCCGCCGGTCCGAAGCAGGACGTGGACCGCTGCCGCCCGCTGCTGGAGGCGTTGGGGCGCGGCCTCACCGTGCTGGGTGAAAGTGCCCCGGCGGCCAACGTCGTGAAGTTGTCGGGCAACTTCCTCATCGCGTCGATGATGGAGGCGCTCGCCGAGTCCTTCGCCCTGACGCGCAAGTCCGGCATCGAGCCGAAGGTGTTCCTGGAGGTCTTCCAGTCCGTCTTCGCACGCTCACCCATCTTCGAGGGGTACGCGCAGCTCATCGCCGAGGAGAAGTACAGCCCGGCGGGCTTCAAGATGCGGCTGGGCCTCAAGGACGTGGAGCTCGTCCTGGGCGCCGCGCGCACCGCCGAGGTGCCCATGCCCCTGGCCAGCCTCGTGAAGGACCAGTTCCTGGGAGGCGTCGCGCAGGGCCACGGCGATTTGGACTGGTCCGCGCTGGGGGCGCTCGTCGCCGAACGGGCCGGGCTGAAGCAGGGCGGTTGAGCGCCCGCGCTCCAGGTGCACGCCTGACTGCCGTGCACCTGGAGCTTCAGAGATTGCGAGAAGCCCTTACTGCCGCGCGTTCATCTCCGACGCGGGGATGGGGAAGCGCTCGTGGGGCGCGAAGTTCGGGTCCAGCACGCGGGGAAGCGTGTCGAGCCGGTTGTAGCGCCGCAGGTCAATCCACCGGTGGCCGCCTTCGAACAGGAGCGAGTACCGCTTCTGCTTCAGCAGTTCGTCCAGGGCATTGTTCTCATCGATGTCCAGGCGCGGGGATAGCCGGCCGGAGGTAGTGCGGATGAAGTTGAGGTCGTCCACCGCCGGTCCGAGGTTCCGCTCACCGATGTTGGCTTCGGCGCGCAGGAGGATGAGTTCCTCGTTGCGGATGATGGGCACGGGCGAGCTGTTCGTGGGGTAGATGCGGAAGCGCCACTCCGTCGACACCTTCCCGTCCGCCGCGGTCGTGGCCTCGGGCAGGCGCGTGAGCTTCCGGACGACGCGGTCATCCACGGTGCCATTCTCCTGGAACTCCGCGTCGGTGACGGTCGACGGGTGCGCGTAGACGTTGACGCTGATGAGGCCGTTGTCGGTGTCGCCGGAGTTCGTCCCGAAGGAGTGGTAGACGCCCAGGTCCAACGATGCGCTCGGGTTGAGGAAGGACTGGCTCAGGGCGGTGAGCGCCTCGGGGTAGCGCCCCCGGTAAACAGCCACCCGCGCGGCGAGCGCGCGGTTGAACTGCCGGAACGTCGTGGGCGTGTTGAATCCGGCGAAGCCCGGGCTGAGCTGGAAGGGGAAGGTCTCACCCCCGTTCTCCAGGTGGGCGTGGCCCTCGTCGAGCAGCGCGGCGATGCGCTCGAACACCGCCTCCTTGCCGACGATGGGGGCCAGTTGGCCGATGGGCAGGTTGACGTCGATGGGCGCCCCGTGGGTGTCCCGCGTGTTGATGACCACGAGGAAGTCCAGGGCCTGCATTGTCTTCGCGAAGCCGCGGATGCCTTCCTTCTCGGCGTCTGGCGTGTTGGGGACCTTGCCCAGGGACTCCAGCAGCGCGTTGGCGTTGCGGATGTTCAGGTAGGGGTTGGTCCAGTGATTGCCGCCGAACGCCGGGGTGCCGGGGTCCATGGTGGGGCCCAACAGTTCATCGATGGAGCGCGGGTCCGCAGGGTCGATGACGTACACCTCGCGCCCGATGATGCCCAACTGGGCCACGTAGCCGTTGGGGGCCGCGACGCCCGCACGGTGGCCGACGAGCAGGCCCGTGGCAGCGGTGAGCACCGCGGGGCGCGAGGGCCGCTCGCGGAAGTCATCGAGACTGGGGTTGTTCAGGTCCGGAACGTCCATGCTCCCGCAGCCGCTCAGGCCCAGGACGGTGAAGAGCCCCACGAATGTCTTCTTGGTCAATTGGATGGTCATGGCTCAGAACCCGACGTCGATGGAGGTCCAGAAGCTGCGGCTGGGAGGGAAGGGGGCCACGTCCACATTGCGGGCGACGGCCTGGTTGCCAAAGTTGCTCACCTCGGGATCCAACCCGGAGTAGCCAGTCAAGGTGATGAGGTTGCGCCCGCTCAGGCTGAGCCGGGCGGACTTCACCGCGGGGACCATGGACACCCAGTCCTTGGGCAGTTGGTACATGAAGGTCACCTCACGCAGCTTGAGGAAGCTGGCGTCCTCGAGGTACGCGCTCGCTTGCGTGCGGCGCCGTGCGAGCCGCTCGCGCCCGCCCGTCGTGAAGTCCGGTGACGTCCCTGCACTGTCGTAGATGTACCGCGTCAGGTTGATGACGTCGCTGCCCTGCTGCCAGTCGAACAAGAAGGACAGGCTGAAGTCCCGGTACTTGAGGTTGTTGGTGAAGGACATGCGGAAGGTGGGCTCGGTGTCACCAATCTTCCGGACAATCGGGCGGCCGTTCTCGTCGACGCCGTCGTTGCCGACAATCTGCGTCGCCGTCGAGCCTTCCTCGATGAGGAAGGCGCCCAGTCCGGTGCCGAACCCGCCGGCGAGGAACGCGGGAACGGGCAGGGCCGTCACCCGGCTGCGGTTGAGGGCGAATGTCGCGCCGCTGGTCCACTCGAAGCCGCCGCGCACGGGCGTTACCTGGACCATGGCCTCGACGCCACGGTTGCGCAGCGAGCCGCCATTGAAGATTTGCGTGGCGAAGCCACTGGACGGGGCCAGTGCGCGCTGCAGCAGCAGGTCGCTGATGTTTCGCTGGTAGAGGGACACCTCGGCGACCACGTCGCCGCCGAACAGGAGGGCGTCCACGCCGGCTTCAATCTCGCGCTGCCGCTCCGGCTTGATGTTCCTGTCACCCGCGATGCCGGTGCCCACAAGGCCGGGGCTGCCGGCGATGTTGCCGGTGGCGCGCAGGCCGTTGAACTTCATGCCGTACAACGGAAGGTTGCCCGTCTCTCCGTAGGCCGCGCGGACCTTGAACTCGTTCACCTTCGGGTGGAACGAGGGAATCCGGTAGGCGGAGGCCAGCTTCGGGTACAGGAACAGCGCGTTGGGGTTGCCGTTGGCGCTGCTCTGCTCGCCGCGCAGCGCGCCCACCAGCGTCAGGCGCTCGTCCAGCAGGAGGACCTCCTCCTGGACGTAGTAGCCCCGGTCTCTCACCAGCGAGCGGTTCTGCCGCAGGTTGACCACGGTGCCGCTGTCCACGTTCTGCTGGCCGGCGTTCAGGTTCCTGCTGACGATGTAGACGGAATCGATGTTGCGCTCTTCGAACTGGAGACCGCCGGAAGTGGTCGCCACGATGCCGCCCGACGTGGGCTTGTAAGTGTGCACCAGGTTCAGGCCGGAGTTCAGGTTGCGCACCTGGCTGGTGCCGAAGAGCGACGAGCCCGGCAGGCCGTCATCGATGGGCTCGAAGTTGAGCTCGGGCGGGAAGAAGAGCGAGTTCTCCTGCTGGAACCGGTCCACGCCCGCGTTGGCCAGCACGCGCAGGTGGTGGGCCTCCGTCTTCCACAGGTGCCACGTCAGGTCTCCGGACCCGATGAAGCGCCACACGTTTTCGTCGTTCTTCACCAGCGCGGCCGTCTGCAATGGGTTGGCGCGGTTGGAGAGGAAGGGGTTTTGCGGGTACACGCCGTCCGAGTTGGGCTCTAGCGGGAGGAACTCCGGCGCGCGCGGCAGCACCATGTAGTTGCTGATGCTTGCGTTGTCGTTGTTCGTCAGACCGCGCTGCCCCAGGGAGTGGACCAGGTTGGTGGCGACGTTGACCTCCACCGCGTCACCCAGCTTCTGGCCCAGGTTCAGCCGGAACGACTGCTTCTCGTAGCCGGTGTTCGCGATGATGCCTTCGTCGTTCTTGATCATCGCCGAGGCGAAGTACTTCGTGTTGCCCGTCACGCCGCTGACGCTGGCCAGCGTCTCCGAGGACAGGTCGCGGCGGCCGGCCAGGGTGGCCTCGTGGTCGAACCTTCGCCCCTGCTCGTAGTACTGGACCGCGGCCTCGCCGAAGGTGTCGCGCACCTCCTCCACGCTGTTGAAGCGGCGGGTGCCAAGCTTGTTGGCCAGCGTGTACATGCCCAGGCGCTGGGTCACCTCGAACTGCGGCTCGCTGGAGCGGCCCCGCTTGGTGTTGATGATGACGACGCCGTTGGCGGCCTTGGAGCCGTAGATGGCGGCGGCGGATGCGCCCTTGAGGACCTCGATGCTCTCGATGTCGTTGGGGTTGATGTCCGCGATGCGGTTGACCTGGTTGTCCTGGGTGGGGTTCGCGTTGGAGCCGGCCACGGACTCGGTGATGGCGAACACACCGGAGGCGATGGCCACGTCGCTGACGAGCACGCCGTCGATGACATAGAGCGGGGCGGAGGAGCCGTTGATGGTGGACACGCCGCGCAGCCGGAGCTGGAGACCGCCACCGGGCGCGCCGCCGTTGCTCTGGATGTTGGCGCCGGCGACCTTGCCCTGGAGCGCCTGGTCCACCGTCTGGGCAGGGGCGCGGTTGATCTCCTCGGAGTTCACCGAGGCCACCGAGTTGGCCAGGTTCTTACGCGCCACCTCACTGGCGCGCCCCACCACCACCATCTCCTCCGCGAAGATGTTCTCCAGAGCGACCTCGACGGTGCGCTGGTTGGCGCCAATCAGCACCTCCCGCTCGCCGTAGTCCTGACTGGAGAAGAGCAGCGTCACCGCTCGGGTCGGCACGTTGGGCAGGGTGAAGGTGCCGTCCAGCTCCGTCTCCACGCCCTGGGTGGTGCCCTTGATGATGACACGCACCAGGGGCAGTCCCTCGTTGGTGAGCCGGTCCGCGACCCGGCCCTTCACCGTGCGCCCGCTCACCGGCGCGGGCGCGGGGGCCGTGGGCGCTGGCTGCGGTGCAACCCCTGGCGTGGGTGCCGCCGGTGTCTGTGTTTCGGCTGCCGGTGGCGCGATATTTTCGTCCTGCGCCAGCGTTTCCAACGAGAAGAGTGCAAACACGCACCCCGGAATCAACGCCCTTCTCAGCGTCATTCGGTCCTCACTCGCTGCGGATGGACGGCTCCCCCCAAGGCAGGATGCCGGTGAGGCGAATCGTCACTGGCTCAACGATTGGCCGTCAACGGCATATCCTCACTTTTATTGTTAATCTTTGAATTCAGGTTGGCGGGAATGTTTGCCTGCCGCTGGAGCCCGCTGGACTTGCGTCTGTTCTCAGCGAGGCTGCTGCGCGTCTAGGGCCTGCGCTGCGGCCAGGCCCCGGGGCCGCCCGTCAGCCGATCCTGGGGCAGCCGTCCGTTCGGGACGGATTTCTCCGGGCGAGACTGTTGCCTGGGGCACGTCCCTCCTCTAAGAGACTCGATGGGTATGGTGATGAACGAGCGTTACGAGCCGCAGGCGATTGAAGGTAAGTGGCAGACCCGTTGGGACGAAGCGGGCATCTTCCGGGCAGGCAGCCGCCCCGGTGCACCCAAGAAGTACGTGCTCGAGATGCTGCCGTACCCCAGCGGGAAGATGCACATGGGGCATGTCCGCAACTACCTGCTCGGGGACGTGTACGCGCGTTACTTCCGGATGAAGGGCTTCGACGTGCTGCATCCCATGGGCTGGGATGCGCTCGGCCTGCCGGCCGAGAACGCGGCCATCAAGGACGGCGTGCACCCGGCGGTGCGCACGGCCGAGAACATCGCGTCCTTCAAGAAGGAAATCAAAAGCCTGGGCTACTGCTACGACTGGGAGCGCGAGGTCAACACCAGCGATCCCGAGTACTACCGCTGGAATCAGTGGTTCTTCATCCAGATGCTGGAGCGTGGGCTCGTCTATCGCCGCTTCAGCAAGGTGAACTGGTGTACCGGCTGCCACACCGTCATCGCCAACGAGCAGGTGAAGGACGGCGTCTGTGAGCGCTGCGACTCCCCCGTGGTGGACAAGGAGATGCCCGAGTGGGCGTTCCGCATCACCCGGTTCTCGCAGGAGTTGCTGGACGCGCTGGACACACTCAAGGAGTGGCCCCACCGCATCACCGCCGCACAGCGGAACTGGATTGGCCGTTCGGACGGTGCCGAGGCCGACTTCCGCGTGCAGGGGCGCGACGCCGCGCTGCGCGTGTTCACCACCCGCATCGACACCATCTTCGGCTGCACCTACGTGGTGCTGGCGCCGGACCACGAACTGGTGGCCCAGGTGACGACGCCGGAGCGCCGCGCGGAGGTGGAAGCCTTCGCCAAGCGCATGGCCGCCCAGTCCAAGACGGAGCGCCTGGGCGAGGGCGCGGAGAAGGAGGGCGTCTTTACGGGCGCCTACGCGGAGAATCCTTTCACCGGCCAGGCGGTCCCCATCTGGATCGCCAACTTCGTGCTGAGCGACTACGGCACCGGCGCGGTGATGAGCGTGCCCGCGCATGACGAGCGCGACTTCGCCTTCGCGCGCAAGTACAGCCTGCCTGTGAAGGTTGTCATCCAGCCCGCGTCCGGTGACAAGCTCCCGCCGGGTGACAAGCTGGAGGCGGCCTATACGGAGTACGGCGTGCTGGAGGACTCGGGCGCCTACACGGGCCAGACGTCCGAGCAGGCGCGTCAGGCCATGGCCGCGGCGCTGGAGAAGGACGGCAAGGGCAAGGCGACGGTGACGTACCGCCAGAAGGACTGGGGCTTCAGCCGCCAGCGCTACTGGGGCACGCCCATCCCCATCGTCTACTGCGAGAAGTGCGACCCGGACCGCAACGGCATCCCGGTGCCGGTGGCGCAGCTGCCCGTGCGCATGCCGGAGATCGACACCCAGGCGGTGCTCACCGGCAAGGGCGAGCCGCCGCTGGCGAAGGTGGCCTCGTGGGTGAACACCCCGTGTCCGAAGTGCGGCGGGCCTGCCCGGCGCGAAGCGGAGACGATGGACACCTTCGTTGACTCCTGCTGGTACTTCGCGCGCTACCTGTCCCCGCACTACGACGCGGCTCCGTTCGACCCGAAGGAGGCCCAGCGCTTCCTGCCCGTGGACATCTACGTGGGTGGTCCCGAGCACGCGGTGATGCACCTGCTCTATTTCCGCTTCTGGACGCGGGTGATGAAGCTGTTGGGGCTGAGTCCCGTGGATGAGCCCGTCAAGCGCCTCATCACCCAGGGCATCGTCAACGGTCCGGATGGCCGGAAGATGTCCAAGCGCTGGGGCAACGTGGTGGCGCCGGCCTCCATCGTCCAGAAGTACGGCGCGGACACGGCGCGGGCCTACGTGCTGTTCGCGGGCCCGCCGGAGCGGGACTTCGACTGGTCCGATGAGCAGGTGGAGGGCGTGTACCGCTTCCTCAAGCGCGTCTGGGCGCTGGCCGCCACGCACCAGGCGGCGGCCGCGGGTGCCACCCACGACGGGCCCTACGAGGGCAAGGCGCTGGAGATCCTCCGCGCCGCCCACAAGACGCTGAAGCGGGTGGGGGAGGCCATCGAGCGCCTGTCCTTCAACACGGCCATCGCCGGCATCATGGAAGGCCTCAACGCGCTCTACGCACAGGGGACACCTGAGACGGCCGCGGAGAAGGCCGCCATGGCGGAGGCCGTGCGGTTGCTGGCGGTGGTGCTCACGCCGTTCACGCCGCACATCGCGGACGAAATCGCGGAGGCCTATGGCAGCAAGGACTTCACCGTCGCTCAGTCCTGGCCGGAGTTCGATCCGGCGCTGGTGGTGGACGACGTCATCCCCTACGCCGTGCAGGTGAACGGCAAGCTGCGCGCGGAGATTCGCGTGGCGGCGGACGCGGGGGAGGCGGATGTTCGCGCCGCGGCGGAAACGGACGAAAAGGTCCAGGCGGCCCTGGCGGGGAAGACGCTGCGCAAGTTCGTCTTCGTCCCCAAGCGCCTCGTGAACTTCGTCGCGACCTGAGCGGGGACCCGGGTGCCGGCCGAGGTCCTCATCATGTGTGGTGCATGTGGGCGGCCCCAACCCGCGGGCCGCCCGCGGTGCATTGCCTGCGAGGCCGTGCTTCCCGAAGCCCCCCTTCCCGGGGGACCGGCACCGGAGGAGCCGTTCTTCGTCGCGGACCTGGGCGGAGGGCGCATGCTTTCCGGTCAGGGGACGCGGCTCTTCTATCAACCGCACCCGTCGGTCATGGTGCCTCCCGTGGAGTTGGACTCGCTGCGGGAGGCGCGGCTGGAGTCGCGCTACTTCCGGGAGGCGCTGGCGTTGACCGTCTTCGCCTTGCTGGCCCTGTGGGCGCAGCCCGTCGCGCTGAAGGTGCTGGGGTTGGGCATGGCGGCGCTGGGTGGCCTGCTGGCGTTGACGTGCCGTTCACACGGGCTCGTCCTGGTGCCTCGGCAGGGGGCGCAGGTGCGCTGGCCCCTGGGGTTGGCGCGGCGGGGCTCTCCCCGGGACACGCGGCTGTTGGCGGCGTGGACGTCGCTGGCGGAGGCCCTGCGGGTGCGCGGCGTGGCTGTCGACGGCGAGTCGTCACCGCCGCTGCCTCCGCCGACACAAGACGGTGGCCCTCTGGCTTGACGGGCCGATCGGGCCGGGTAGGGTGCCGCGCATGTCGCGACCCTGCGCTGTCGGACCCCGGCGTCTTCGCATTGGCGTGGTGGTGGGAATGTGGGTAGCCGCGGGCTGTGGCTACCGCCTGGCGCCTCGCGGAGATGGTCTCCCGGCTGGTGTGACGTCCCTCTGCGCGCCTGTCTTCGTCAACGCCACGCCCGAGCCCACGCTGGAAACGGTCTTCACGCGCTTCCTACGGCAGGAGCTGATCCGCGTGGGCCGGCTGGGCAGCGCGGAGTCCTGCGACGGGCGCATGGAGGGCACGGTGCTGTCGGTGGCGAACACGCCCACGACCGTCGTCGGCAAGAGCACCAGCCCGGGCTTCTTCTTCCGCGTCTCCGCTCGGGCGCAGCTCCGCGTGGTGAAGGACGGACAGGTCCTCAAGCAGACGGAGGTCTTCGGCTCGGAGGACTATGTGCTGGGAAGCGGAGACATCCTGGAGGCGGAGGCGAACCGGCAGGTCGCGCTCGAGCGCCTCGCGGAGGTCTTGATGCGGGATGGGTACGACCGGCTCGCGGGCGCCTGGTGAGGAGGCAAGAGCCTCCTCCCGGCAGCCTGCACGAATGAAGCAGGGCCACGCGAGGTGGCCCCGAGGCTTCGACTAGGCCTGCGCGCGGGCGGCCTTGGTGGCGGCCTTCGCGAGACGCGAGATGCGGCGGGAAGCGGTGCGCTTGTGCAGCACGCCCTTGGTGGCGGCCTTGCTCAGCGCCTTGGCGGCCGACTTGATGGCGTCCGTCATCTTCGCCCCATCCTTGCTGCCGAGCGCCTCGCGGGCGGACTTGACGGCGGTCTTCACCTCACCGCGCACGGTGACGTTGCGCGCGCGGCGCTTCAGGGACTGACGGTGACGCTTCTCTGCGGACTTGGTGTTGGCCAAGAGAAATCTCCAGCGGTAATGGCAGGCTAAAAGAGGGGCCGTCCTTACTGCGACGCCTCGCAGGCGTCAAGGCGGGTGTGGGCCTCCAGCCGGGATTTCCAGGCTCTGGACGCCCCGCCGAGGGCACCTGCGAGGAAAATCACTCTACCGAAGTCGTATATTCCCACACCAGCCCCGCGGGATCTTGAAAGGTGAGCCGGCCGGCCTGGTGCTGGATCAGCCGACTCCCCGGAATCTCCGCGAGGATGGCGGGGAGCCGCTCCACCGCCGCAAGGGAGGGGGCTGTCAGGCTCAGCCGCAAGCCCGTCGTGGGCGTCCCGGCCGCTTCGAAGGCGATCAGAATGCCCCCATCTTCATAGAGGGCCTGATCCGCCGCAGGAGCCCGTCGGGTGATCCACCCCAGCCGGGGAGCCAGGGCGTCCCAGAAGGCGCGCTGCGCGGGAAGATCCGCCACGCCCAGCCGCAGCGTGGTGACGGGCGCGCGAGGAACCCACGTTGGAGACGGCAGGGCCTTCTCGCGCGCCTTGGCCTCCTGCCAGTGGCGCTCCATGTGCTCCAGGGTGGCATCCCCCAGAGCGACACCCTCGGAGCGGAGGGCGGACTCGATGTGCTGGAAGCGGGCGGTGAAGCGGCGGATGGCCATCCGCAGCGCGTCCTCGGCGGGGGCTCCGACGAAGCGCGCGAGGTTGGCGAGTGAGAACAGCACGTCCCCCAGCTCGTGCTCGATGGCATCCCGATCATTCGCGGCGATGGCCTCGTCCAGCTCCCCCAGCTCCTCCGTCAGCTTGGCGCGCACGCTGGCGACGTCCGGCCAGTCAAAGCCGATGCGGCTGGCCTTCTCCGTGAGCCGCTCGGCGCGCATCAGCGCCGGGGCGGCGACGGGGACGCCGTCCAGCACCGAGCCCTCCCTGCCCGTCTTGCGCTTCTTCTCCGCGGCCTTCAGCTTGGCCCAGTTGTCCAGGACCTGCTCGGCGCCTTCCATGCGCTGGCCGTCGCCGAAGACGTGGGGATGCCGGCTGACCAGCTTGTCGCCAATGGCCTTCGCCACGTCGGCCAGGGAGAACTCCCCAAGCTCCGAGGCGAGCTGGGCGTGGAAGACAATCTGGAAAAGAAGGTCTCCCAGTTCTTCGCAGAAGGTCCGCCAGGAGCCGCCGTAGGCGACCCGGTCCATCTCCTCCAGAACCTCGAAGGCCTCTTCCAGGAGGTAGGGCCGCAGCGAGCGCAGGTCCTGTTCGCGATCCCACGGGCAGCCGCCTTCAGCGCGCAGCTTCCGCATGATGTCGACCAGTCGCTCCAGCTCCGCCCCGGGGTTCAGCGTCGTGTCCGCCATGCACGTTCCTGTAGCACGCACGGGTCTGGTGCTGTCCGGCAAACGCGGCAGGTGGGCAGCCGGACTGGCGTTCGTTTTCGCGGTTGGCCCTGGGTCGCCTACAATCCACTCTCTGGATGATCCGCCTGCCGCTTCTTGCCCTCCTTCTCAGTGGCTTCACGCTTCTGGTGCCCGTCGTGGCGTCCGCGCAGCTGGAAGCCCCCACGCGCCTTCCCGAGGTGGATCCAGGCCCCATGGAGCCCGACCTGCGGGATGAGTCCATGGATCCGGTGGATGACGCCGCCTACGCGGAGGACGTGCCGGAAGAAGACGTCCCCGTCGCGGAGGATGCCTCCTCCGAGGACGCCGACGAAGCGCCCAGGGCGCCCGCGCGCAATGTCAGGGCCTCCGAATCGGCCCCGGCCAATGGCCGGACTCCCGCGGCGGCCAGTCCTCCGCCGGTCGAGGAACCCACGGTCATCACCCCCAGGCCGGTGACACTGAGTCCGGTGCTGGCGCCGCGGGTGACGGATGCGGACCTGGAGGCCATCTGGAACCGGTGGCGGCAGGCCCGCGCGACGAATGATCGGGACGCCGCGGCGGCGTCCCTCAAGGAACTGCGGACGTTGCGCGTCGAGCTGGCCGCCACGGACCTGGAGCCCCTGAGCGTGGGCTTCCTCCGCGAAGCGGCCGTGCGTCGCCGCGCGGGGGACATGGCCGGCGCGGTGCGGCTGGCGGAGGTGGCGGTCGAGCTGTCGCCGGGGCTGCCCTACGCGCGCTTCGAACTCGCGGAGCTCTACGCCTTGGAGAAGCCGGGCGACGTGTCCCGCACGTTGGGGCAGGTGCGGCAGGCACTGGCGACCCTGGCGCAGGATGCCCGCTATCGTCGGCCCGCGTTGGCCGACCTGGGCGCCCTGGTGCTGCTGGCCTGGGGGGCCACTGCGGTGCTGCTGATGGGCTTGTTCTTCCTGCGGAAGCTCCGCTACGCGCTGCATGACTTCCACCATCTGCTGCCGCGAGTCGTCTCCCGGTGGCAGTCCCTGGTCCTGGGGCTGCTGCTCTTGAGCCTGCCGTGGGTGCTGGGGCTGGGCGTGCTGCCCGCGCTGCTGGTGATGCTGGCCACCGTGTCCCTCTATCTCTCGCGCAAGGAGCGGGTCGTGGCGGCGGTGCTGGTGGCGGGCGTGGGGCTCTTGCCGCTGGCGGCGGGGCAACTCGCGCGCGTCACGGCGTTCGCGGGCACGCCGGCCGAGGACGTGTACCTTCTGGAGCGGGGCGGCCTGTCCGCCGAGGAGGCGCGGGCGCGCGTGCTGGCGCGGATGGAGTCCCGCTCGGCGACGTTCGCGGAGGTGCTGTCGTTGGCGTATTTCGAATCCCGGCGCGGCTTGCTGGAAGAGGCGAGGACGCACTTCAAGGCCGCTTCGGCGCTGAAGAGCTCGGATGCGCGCCTGCTCACGCGCTTCGGCAACACCCTGGTCGCGCTGGGAGACGCGGAGGGTGCGGCGCTGCTCTACGTGCAGGCCTCGCAGTCGGCGCCGGACCTGGCGGCTCCGCACTACAACCTGGCGCAGGTGGTCCGCCGCAGGGCGAAGACGCTGCCGGACTCGGAGGTCGGCAAGGAGCTGGATCGCGCCGCCACGGCCATGGCCTCGGCGCAGGCGCTGGATGGAACGCTGCTGGTCCGGGACCCGCCGCCGGAGGACCGGCTGCTCCTCAACCTGCTGCTGCTGGCCCCGCAGCTGGGGGAGTCCGACTGGCTTCCGCTCGCGGATGGCACGGGGGCGGGGCGCCAGGTGGAGACGCAGGTGTCGCGCTGGCTGCTCCCGGGGCTTCCTCCCGGGCCCATGGCCTCCGCGGGGGCCGCGGCGCTGGCGGTGCTGCTGGCCCTGTGGGGCTTCTCGGGGGGCCGCTTGAAGGCGGCCAAGGTGTGTGAGCGCTGTGGCCGCGCGGTGTGCGTTCGCTGCGACCCGGAGCTGGGCATCGGCAGCAAGCAATGTGGCCAGTGCGTCAACGTCTTCTCCCGCCGGGGGCTGGTGCCGCAGCAACTGAGGGCGCGCAAGCAGCTCCAGGTGGACCGGCATCAGGCCTGGACGGGCCGCGTGGCGTACGCCCTGGGCGCGGTGCTATCTGGCGCGGGGCACGTGGCCTCGGGTGTGCCGGTCCGCGGCGCGCTGTATGCGTTCGGTTTCCTCTTCGCGCTGGCCGCGGTGCTCCTGCACCAGGGCCTGGTGCGAGGGCCCTACGGTGAAGCCCCCCTCTACCTCAAGCTCGCGTCCGCGGCGTTGCTGCTGCTGGGGGTCCACCTGCTGTCGTTGCGCGGTCTGCGCCGCCTGCGGCGGGGGGAGTGAACGGCGATGTCCCTGCAAGGCACCCTGAAGGACTTTGGTATTGGCGACATCCTGCAGCTCATCGGGCAGCAGCAGAAGACGGGCACGCTCCACGTCCGCGCCAAGGACCAGGAAGTGCGCATCGGCTTCAACGATGGCCACATCATCAAGGCGGAGAGCGTCACCCGGAAGCGCAAGGAGCTCATCGGCGCCATGCTGGTGCGCTCGGAGCTCATCACCGAGACGCAGCTCGAGGCGGCCCTGGAGACGCAGCGCCGCACGCTCAAGCGGCTGGGGGACGTGCTCGTCTCCAGCCAGGCCCTCACCGCCGAGCGCTTCCAGGCGATGATGCAGCTTCAGGCCACGGAGACCCTCTACCGTCTCTTCACCTGGAAGTCGGGCACCTACGAATTCATCCAGGAGCCGGTGGAGCCGGACGCGGAAGCCATCCATCCGTTGCGCGCCGAGACGGTGCTCATGGAGGGCTTCCGGATGGTGGATGAGTGGCCGGTCATCCGGCAGAAAATCCACCGCGACGACCTGGTCTTCGAGCGCATCAAGGCCCTGCCTCAGCCGCGCGGAGAAGAGGGTGGGGAGCTGGGCGCCATCGGTCCTTCGGAGCGGCGCATCTACGATGAGCTCTCGCCCGGGAGGGATTTGCGCAAGCTGGTGGACATCTCCTGCCTGGGCGAGTTCGAGACCTGCAAGGCGCTCTACAACCTGGTGAAGGGCGAGTACGTCCGGCCGATACTCCCGGAGGGCGCCCCGGCTCCCGTTCCTGGGGACCAGCGCCTGCTTGCTCGCGTGGCGGGTCCGCTGGGGCGGCTCGTCGCCACCGTGGGGGTGCTGGCGGCGGTGGTGCTGGTGGTTCCCCGGGCCGTGCGCCCGGACCCCGAAGCGGGCGTTGCCGCGGTATTTGCGGACTCAGCGGCCCAACGTCATGTTTCCCAGGCCCAGCGCGTCCGCATCGAGGCCGCGCTCGAGGTGTTTCGCCTGGAACGCGGTGAACTGCCCGAACGTCTGGATTCTTTGGTGCAGGCTGGACTGTTGAAACCGGGCGAACTGAAATACCCGTGGCGGGAAGAGTACTATTACCGGCGGTTGGCCGCTCGGCAGTTCATTCTCCTGCCACCCTTGCGCTAGTCCTGACACAAAGTCGTCTTTCGCGGCCCTGGGGGCGGCGTTACGTTGGTGTCAGCCGTAGCGACATAGACCGAGGAAGAATCCGCATTGCGAAATCCCGCCACGTTGGAAGCGCCCGAAGTGCTTACCGCCTCCGCCAAGGTGGACGTTCGTGACAACGCGACCGCCCTGGCCCTCTGCGGCAACCAGAACGAAAACCTCAAGTTGATGGAGCGGCGCCTCGGAGTCCGGGTGGGACAACGCGGCACCGAGTTCCATCTCTCCGGTCCGTCCGACGCCGTCGCCTTCTCCGTCCGCCTCCTGGAGAACCTGGAGGAGATGATCCGCGCCGGCCGTCCCGTCTATCGGGAGGACGTGGAGCAGGGCATCAAGGTGCTCGGCCGCGGCGCGGAGTCCTTGCAGGAGGTCATGCTGGGCCCGGTGCTCAAGAGCTCCGGCAACCGGCAGATCTCCCCCAAGAGCATCAACCAGAAGCGCTACGTGGACGCCATCCGCTCCCACGACATCGTCTTCGGCATCGGCCCCGCGGGCACGGGCAAGACGTACCTCGCCATGGCCATGGCGGTCGCCTTCCTCCAGGAGCGCAAGGTCAAGCGCATCATCCTGGCGCGCCCCGCGGTGGAGGCGGGTGAGAAGCTGGGCTTCCTGCCAGGAGACCTGCAGGAGAAGGTGAATCCCTACCTGCGGCCGCTCTACGACGCGCTGCATGACATGATGGCGGCCGAGCGCGCCGCGCAACTGCTGGAGCAGGGCGTAGTGGAAGTGGCCCCGCTGGCCTTCATGCGTGGCCGCACGCTCAACGACGCGTTCGTCATCCTGGACGAAGCCCAGAACACGACGGTGGAACAGATGAAGATGTTCCTCACGCGCCTGGGCTACAACAGCAAGGCCGTCATCACCGGTGACGTGACGCAGGTGGACCTGCCCACGGGGAAGATGTCCGGGTTGAACCATGCGCGCGCGGTGCTGAAGAACATCGACGGCATCCACTTCGCGGAGTTCTCGGAGGTGGACGTCGTTCGCCACCCCCTGGTCCAGGAAGTCATCCGCGCCTACGACCGGGCGGACGTCGCCCAGCGCGAAGCCCAGGCGGCCCGGGAAGCAGCAACCGCTGCCGCCCAGGCGTCCATCGCGGCGCCGGCCACCGCCACCGAGCCCGTTGCCGTCGAGTAACGGTGCCAATACCTACCTGCGCCCACCCGCGCGTACCCTGCCGGGCGGGCGTACTCCATCCCACCCTTGCGAATATTCCCAGGCGTTGCGTCCTTGAAGGATCCGCGACGCCTTATCTAGGGTGAGGACCCCCATGGCCGAACCGGAAACGCAGCCCCCTGGGCGCAGTCCACTGGACGCGCTCGCCGAACGCCTCGGATTGGACAACGGCGTCTGGGGGCGCCGCGCCATCCAGGTCCTTCTCCTGCTCGCCGTCTCTATAGGCGCGGGCTTCGTCATCTCACCGGGTCTCTACAGCCAGCAGATTCCGGCGCTGGCGGAGGAGAACCTCGGCAAGCCGTTCCGAGCCAGCTCGCCCGCTGGCTTCAAGGCCGCGCGGGACTACGAGATCGTCCACCGCGCCATGACGCAGCAGCGGCGCCAGGACGCGCGCGCGGCCGTCAAACCGGTGTACGACCTGAACCCCGCCGTCCTGGGGCAGCTGCGGTCGACGGTGAGCTCCGCCTTCGCGTCCATGCGGCTGCATCTGGACGAACTCGCGGAGGCGCAGTCCGACTCGGAACCCGAGGAGCGCGAGACGCCCCGCCGGCGCAAGCCCGCCGCGTCCCCGGAGATGCTGGAGCTGGAGCGCAGCACCCGCGAGAAGATGCGGGCGGAGCTCCAGGAGCGCTTCTTCGGCAAGCGCGACGCCGTGCTGGAGGCCGAGGACTTCCAGGCGCTCTATGCCACCCGCTTCTCGCAGGAGGCGGAGACGGCCACGCTGCTGGTGCTGGAGCGGGCGTATCGCTCCGAGCGCGGCGCGGTCCATGTGGCGGGCTCTCGGGAGGAGCTGGCGCGGGAGGCGCATCAGGGCCTCACCGTTCGCGACGTGGTGAACAAGGCCGAGGAGTCCCTGTCGGGGGGCTCCACCCAGGTGGTGGACGTCCCCGAGGCGCACCAGGAGATGGAGCGCTTCGCCTCGGTGCCCGGCAACCTGATGCCGGACGCGCCGGGCGTTCAGCGCCGCGCCATCCTCCGGCTGGCCCAGCGGCTGGTTCGGCCGAACCTCACCATCAACATCGCGGAGTCGGACGCGCGCCGGAACCAGGCGGCCCAGGCGGTGAAGGACGCCGTCATCTCCATCAAGAAGGGCCAGCGCGTCATTGGCGACGGTGAGCTGGTCAATGAGTCGCACCTGGTCATCCTGCGTGGCATGCGCGCGGAGACGGACCGGCTGGACCTGGTCCAGCTCCAGGTGGGCGGCACGGGCCTGGTGGGCCTTCTCATCGTCTCGACGTACTTCTTCTGCCGCGCCGCATTCCGGCGCTTCCGTCCCACGCGCAAGGACGGCGTACTGCTGGGACTGTTGCTGCTGGGTCTGTTGGGCCTGCTGCAAATCTGGGTGTCCATCGCGGACGCGGTGCAGGACCGCTACACCGCGCTGCCCATCGAGGCCTTCTATTACGCCTTCCCGGTGGCTGCCGGCGCCATGCTGGTGCGCTTCATCCTCACGCAGGAGCTGGCGCTCTTCTTCGCGCTCGTCTTCGCCTGTCTCACCGGCGTGATGCTGGGCAACTCGCTGGCCTTCGGCGTCTTCACGCTGGTGGGCTCGCTGGTGGCGGCCGACCGCATCGTGAAGGCGAAGGACCGCGTGGGCATCTTCCGCGCGGGTCTGGTGACGGGCGCGGTGAACCTGGTGGCGGTGCTCTTCCTCTTCCTCGTGGAAGGCAAGGGCCTGTCGGCCGACACCCTCATCACCGCGGTGAGCGCCTTCGCGGGCTCCTCGCTGGCGGTGCCGGTGATGGTGATGGCGCTCACGCCGCTCATCGAGGCCACCTTCGGCTACGCGTCGGACATCAAGCTGCTGGAGCTGGCCAACCTGAACCACCCGGCGCTCAAGGAACTCATCGTCCAGGCGCCCGGCACGTACCACCACTCCATCATCATCGGCTCGCTGGTGGAGAACGCGGCGGAGACGATTGGGGCCAACCCGCTGCTGGCGCGCTCGTGTGCGTACTACCACGACATCGGCAAGGGCCGGAATCCGCTCTACTTCGGGGAGAACCAGAAGGGTGAGAACCGCCATGACGCGCTCGCGCCGGCGATGAGCGCGGTCATCATCAAGCGCCACGTGACGGAGGGCCTGGAGATGGCCCGTCAGTACCGGCTGCCCAAGCTGGTGGCGGATGCGATTCCGCAGCACCACGGCACGCGCACGGTGGGGTACTTCTACCACAAGGCCTTGAAGGAGCAGGAGGGCAAGGAAGGTGCTCCGCCCATCGACGAGAGCATCTACCGCTACCCGGGGCCGAAGCCGCAGTTCCGCGAGGCGGCGCTGGTGATGATCGCCGACGCGGTGGAGGCCTCCACGCGCTCCATGGCGGACCCCACCACGCCCAAGCTCCTCGCGCAGGTGCAGAAGATCATCAACCTCATCTTCTCCGAGGGTCAGCTCGACGAGTGTGACCTGACGCTGAAGGACCTCAACCTCATCTCGCAGTCCTTCCTGCACACGCTCGAGGGTATCTACCACACGCGTCCGGCCTACCCGGCGGGCGCCGTGGGTGGGGGCAAGGCGCCGCCGTTGGTGGTGGCGGGCGCGGTGCATCGGCCCGCGGAAGGCAAGGACGGCAAGGACAAGGCGCGGACCGCGGGGGGCGCATGAGCGCAGCACGAAGGGGCAATGGCGTGAGATTGCGCAAGGGGAAGCTGATTCCCCGTGACGACGGCAAGCGCATCGAGGAGTTCGTGGGCGCGGCCACCACCAGCACGGACTCCGCGTCCGTCGCGCGGATGCTGGCGCCTCCCGGGTGGTCCGAGCCCGCGCAGCGCCCCGAATTCGACGAGGTCGTCATCGTCCTCACGGGCGAGCTGACCATCGTGGTGGAGGGGCGTCGCGAGCGCATCTCCGCGGGCGAGGTCGGACTGGTGCCGCGCGGCAAGCGCGTGGTGTACCGCAACGACGGCCAGGGGGCGTGTGACTACTGGTCGGTGTGCGCGCCCGCGTTCCGCCCGGAGCTGGCGCACATGGAGGCGCCCAAGCCCCGCGTGCAGGAGAACCACGTCACCATCCAGGTGGCGCATGGCCAGGGCCGGGACTTCGCGCGCCTGCTGACCACCTGGGCCAGGGCGTACCTGGTGCAGCTCGAGCTGTCCGGCGTGGAGCTGTCCCTGTCCCTGGTGGACGACCGGGCCATCCGCCGGCTCAACCGCACCTGGCGCCAGAAGGACAAGGCGACGGACGTGCTGAGCTTCCCCGCGGGCGACCTGCCCAAGGGCACGCCTGGACCGCGCCCACTGGGGGACGTGGTCATCTCCCTGGACACGGCGAAGCGGCAGGCCAAGGAGTACGGCCGCACGCTGGAGGCGGAGATGGCGCGCTACCTGGCACATGGCCTGCTCCACCTGCTGGGGCACGACCACGAGCGTCCCCGGGACGCCAAGCGCATGGCGGCCCTGGAGGAACAGCTCCTGGGCGAGCGGGGCATGGTGGCGGACTCGCTCCAGGTGGATGCCAAGGCCCGTCGCGCTCGTAGCCTCATGTAGGCCCTCCGCCGGCTCCCCGCTGGACAATCCAGTATCCATCCCGTTGAGCCGGGCGGCGTGCGTGATAGGTAGGCGGCCTCCCGCGTGTTGGACCAAGCCATGCTCCGCCCATCACTCATCGCCTCCTGCCTGCTCGGCCTGCTGCTCCTGGCGGCGCCCGCGCGCGCGGCCTCCATGCCGCCGTGGGGCACGGGAGAAAGCCAGGGCGAGGACCTGGCCATCCTCCTGGTGACGTTCAGTCCCGGGGATGACGTGCCGTCCTGGTGGGGTCACGGCTCGCTGGTGGTGGAGGACCGGCGGCGGCAGATGTCGCGCCTCTACAACTACGGCATGTTCTCCTTCGACGAGGCCATGCTCGCGCGCTTCGCCATGGGCCGGCTGGAGTTCTGGGTGGGCCAGTCGTCGGTGGCCGGCACCTTCCGCTACTACCAGGCCGAGGACCGCGACGTTCGCGTGCAGGAGCTCAACCTCACGCCCGAGCAACGCGTCATCGTGGCGAAGCGGCTGGCGGAGAACGTGCTGCCGGAGAACCGCGAGTACCTGTACCACCACTACAACGACAACTGCGTCACGCGGCTGCGGGACATGATTGACGTGGCCACGGGCGGCCAGCTCCGCGAGGCGGACCGGGCACCCGGGCGGATGACGCTGCGCGAGCACACCCGTCGCTACACCGCGGTGAACGCGCCCATGAGCGTGCTGCTCGACTTCATGATGAACGACGAGATCGACCGTCCCATCACGAAGTGGGAGGAGGCCTTCCTTCCGGATGAGCTGGAGGCTCAGGTCGCGGCGCTCCAGGTGAAGGGCGCGGACGGGCAACCGGCGTCGCTCGCGGCGAAGAGCTGGAACTACTACGAATCCTCCACGCGTCGGCGTCCGCCGGCGGAGCCTCCCCCGTGGGGTCCGTGGATTCTCGCGTTGGGCCTGGCCCTGGGCGGCCTGGCGGTCGGGCTGGCGGTGTGGGAGCGCCAGCGGGGCAGCCGCGTGGCCCGCCTGCTGCTCGGGCTGGAGAACGCCGTGGTGGGGCTGGCGCTCGGGTTGCCGGGCACCGCGCTGTTCATCATGGGGTGGGTGACGGACCACACGGTGACGTACCGCAACGAGAATCTCTTCCTGGCCAACCCGCTGACGCTGCTGGCGCTGCCCTTCGGCGTGGCGCTGACGTGGGGCAGCCAGAAGGCCCGCACGCGCCTGTTCAAGGTGTGGACGCTGCTGGCCGCCCTGGGCGTGCTGGGCGTGGTGCTCAAGGTGTTGCCGCCCTTCGACCAGGACAACTGGCGGCTCATCGCGCTCATCCTGCCCATCTCCCTGGGCATGGCGGGCGCATTCGGTCTGGATCGAGTACTGGCGCGCCTCCCCAAGGCGGACCGCGCGTCAGCCGGACGGCGGGATGCCGTCGCATCGCTGAAGACTCCCTAGAGGATACGGAAAGAAGCCATGGCGAACGATTCGATGGAGAAGATCAACGGCCTCAGGGAGCGTGTGTTGGCGCTCCGGGGGCATCTTTGACCTCGACCGCAAGCGGTCCCGCATCGCGCTGATTGAACGCGACTCCACGCTGCCCACCTTCTGGGACGACAACACCAAGGCGCAGGCGCTCTTGAAGGAGAAGTCCACGCTGGAGGCCAGCGTCGGCGCCTACGACAAGGTGATGCGCGGCCTGGATGACGCGCAGGTGCTCTTCGAGCTGGCCGCCGAGGCCAACGACGAGGCCACCACCCAGGAAGCGGAAGGCTCCCTCACGGGGCTGGAGGGCGACGTCGCCAAGCTGGAGCTGGCGCGCATGCTGTCCGGCGAGCAGGACCGCAGCAGTTGCTTCATGGACATCAACGCCGGCGCCGGTGGCACGGACTCCATGGACTGGGCGGCCATGCTCCTGCGCATGTACACCCGCTACTGCGAGAACAAGGGCTGGAAGGTCGAAATCAACGACGAGGTGCCGGGGGAAGAGGCGGGCTTCAAGAACGTCTCCCTGCGCATCGAAGGTGACTTCGCCTACGGCTACTTGAAGGCGGAAGTGGGCGTGCACCGGCTGGTGCGGATTTCGCCCTTCGACGCCAACGCTCGCCGGCAGACGGCCTTCGCGTCCGTGGACGTCTATCCGGAGGTGGATGACACCATCCAGATCGACATCCCGGAGAAGGACATCGACTTGAAGTTCATCCGCGGCGGCGGCGCGGGCGGCCAGAAGGTGAACAAGACGTCGTCCACCGCGCAGCTGCGCCACCTGCCCACCGGCATCATCATCACCTGCCAGACGGAGCGCTCGCAGTCGGCCAACAAGGACATGGCCTTCAAGATCCTGCGGGGTCGCCTGTACGAACTGGAGATGAAGAAGCGCGAGGCCGCGCGCGACGCCGCCGAGGCGCAGAAGAAGGACATCTCCTTCGGCTCGCAGATCCGCTCCTACGTCATGGCGCCGTACCGCATGGTCAAGGACCTGCGCACCGGCATCGAGACGGGCAACGTGGACGCCGTGCTGGATGGGGACCTGGAGGAGTTCGTCACCGCCCAGTTGCTGGGCGTGAAGAACCCCAACCGCAGCGCGGGCGCGGACTAGGCGCCGCGCCTCACCGTTTCCTCGCCTTCGCCCGGAACCTTTTCCGCGGCCCTGCTGTCGGAGGGCCGCGGGGCAGGGGACCAAGGTAGGCTGAGGGACGGTGGCACCTCCTGCGGAGGGGCTGTCGCGGGAGGACACGCGTGTCATCGGGCGGCGTGCTCGAAATCGGACAGGAAGAGACCGCCGCGGACGCGTCCGAGTCGCGCCGGAAGGACGCGGCGCTGCTGGCCCGGCTGCGCCGGGGTGAGCCGGACGCCTTCGAGCTGCTGGTGCGCACCCACCAGGACCGGCTCTACGATTTCTGCGTCCGCATGGTGGGAGATCGTGAGGAAGCTCACGACCTGGTGCAGGAAATCTTCGTCAGCGTGCACCAGAACGTCCGCCGCTTCCGCGAGGACTCGAAGCTGTCCACCTGGCTGTTCCGCATCACCCGCAACCACTGCATCAACCGGCTCAAGTACCTGAAGCGCCGGGGCCGGGGCCGCTCCGAAGTGTTCGACGAGGCCGCGGCCCTGCTCTCCGAAGGCGGGGGCACCGCGCCCGGCCCGGATGCGGCCCTGGAATCCGCGCGTGAGCGCGCCCGGGTGCAGTGGGCCATCTCCCAGTTGGAGCCGGACGCGCGCATGCTGGTGGCGCTGCGCGACATCGAAGGCCTCAGCTACGACGAAATCATCGACATCACCGAGCTACCGGAGGGCACGGTGAAGAGCCGGCTCCACCGGGCCCGGGAAAAGCTGGCGGACCTCCTGGGGCGGCTTGAGCCATGAACGGCATTCATCGCAGACTGCGGGACGTGGAACCGCGGATGAACCATCGCGAGGCGAGGGCCCTGTTCCTCGCGCTCGCCGACGACGAGCTTCCCGCCCCCAAGGCGCAGGAGGTTCGCACCCACCTGGACGGCTGCGACGACTGCCGCCAGGGCTGGCAGCGCTATTCCAGCACGGTGCAGCGGCTCCAGCGCGTGGAGCGTGAGAAGGCCCCACCCGCGCTCGCCTCCCTGGTGATGAACCGGGTGCGCCGCAAGCGCCGCTTTGGTCTGCGGGGCCTGCACACCCTGCACATGAACCACCGGCTCCCGGTGGAGGTCCTCATCCCGCTGCTGCTGGCGGCCGCCGTGGCCGCCTTCCTGGTGATGGTCGCTCCCTGAGCGGCCATCCGCTGTGTTGCGTTGCTTCCCGGGGGAGGCTTGGCTACGGTGCCGCGCCTTTGGGAAAGCGCGTCATGGCCGAGACCGAAAACAAGAGCGAGAAGAGTGCGGGCGAGGGCGACCTCGGGACGAAGGAACAGGAAATCTACGACCAGCGGCTGGAGAAGGCCGCGAAGTGGCGCGAGGCCGGCTTCAATCCGTACGGCAACGGCTACCGTCCCCAGCACCAGGCCGCCGAAATCCACGAGAAGCACGCCGCTCAGTCCGCCGAGGAAATCGAGCAGGCTGCGCCTCCGCCCTATGACGTCGCCGGCCGCATCGTGGCCATGCGCTCCTTCGGCAAGGCCGCCTTCATCAAGCTGCGCGACCGCTCGGGCGAAATCCAGGTCCACATGAAGAAGGACGCCTTGGGGGACTCCTATGAGACCTTCAAGCTCTGTGACTTGGGCGACTTCCTGGCCGCCACCGGTCCGGTGTTCCGTTCGAAGACGGGCGAGCTCACGCTCTCCGCCACGAAGTTCACCCCGCTCACCAAGTCCCTGCGCCCCCTGCCGGAGAAGTGGCACGGCCTGACGGACGTGGAGGTCCGCTACCGTCAGCGGTACCTGGACCTCGTGTCCAACCCGGACGTGAAGCAGACCTTCCTCCGGCGCAACAAGCTCATCCGCTTCATCCGCAACTTCCTCGACACGCGTGACTTCGTCGAGGTCGAGACGCCGATGATGCACCCGCTCGTGTCCGGCGCGGCGGCGCGGCCCTTCACCACGCACCACAACGCGCTCGACATCGACCTGTACATGCGCATCGCCCCGGAGCTGTATCTCAAGCGCCTGGTGGTGGGCGGCCTGGAGCGCGTCTACGAGGTCAACCGCAACTTCCGCAACGAAGGCATCAGCACCCGGCACAACCCCGAGTTCACGATGCTGGAGTTCTATCAGGCGTACGCCACGTACGAGGACCTGATGGACCTCTCCGAGGAGATGATTTCGGAGGCCGCCAAGGCTGTCACCGGCGACACGAAGGTGAAGTACGGCGACCACGTGCTCGACTTCGGCAAGGGCTGGAAGCGCATCTCCATGACGGAGGCCATCCGCGAGGTGGTGAGCGGCCTGTCCGACAAGGACATGGCGGACGCGGACCGGCTGCGCCACGAGCTGCTCAAGACGAGTCACTCGGAGGCCGAGCGGCGGGCCATCGACACCATGAATCACGGTGAGCTGGTGGGCGCGCTCTTCGAGCACCACGTCGAGCACACGCTCATCCATCCCACCTTCATCACCCATTTCCCCACCGCCGTCTCGCCGCTGGCCCGGCGCAATGACCAGAACCCGGACGTGACGGACCGCTTCGAGCTGTACGTGGCGGGCCGCGAAATCGCGAACGCCTTCTCCGAGCTGAACGACCCGCTGGACCAGAAGGGCCGCTTCCAGGCTCAGCTGGACGCGAAGCAGCGGGGCCAGCAGGAGACCATGGACTACGACGAGGACTACATCCGGGCCCTCGAGCACGGCATGCCGCCCACCGCCGGTGAAGGCATCGGGATTGATCGGCTCGCCATGCTGTTCACGGATTCGCAGAGCATCCGGGACGTCATCCTGTTTCCCCTCCTCAAGCCACTGGCGAAGTAGCCAGGAGGCCGCGTGCACTCCGCCGAACGGCAGACCGTCCATCGCTGGACCTTCATCTGGATTGGGGCGCTGGTCGCCCTGGTGGGCTTCAGCCTGCTCGGGGTGGCGCTCACGTCCTCTCAAGCCTGGCTGGAGACCAGCTCCTCCCTGGGGCTGTCCCTGCTGGGGTGGGGCGGGCTGGTCCAGGCCCTCAACGCGCTGCTGCTCGTGTCGGAGCAGCCGGTCGCGCCGGTGCCC
Organism: Myxococcus sp. AB036A; assembly: GCF_006547355.1. Taxonomy (NCBI): domain Bacteria; kingdom Pseudomonadati; phylum Myxococcota; class Myxococcia; order Myxococcales; family Myxococcaceae; genus Myxococcus; species Myxococcus sp. AB036A. The sequence continues at coordinate 75,430 of NZ_VHLC01000032.1, forward strand.
AACACGGGCCTCCTCGTCGCGGGCTCCGTCGTCTGGCTCGCGGGGTGGGCGCTCATCGCCGCCGGCATCCGCCGCGCGCCGGAGCCCACCGAAGGGCCCAGCCCGGCCGCGGGCGCCACGCTGTACCCGCGCCTGGCGCGCTACCGGGACTTCTACTGGAGCACCCTGGGCGCCTACGGCGGCGGCATGCTGCTGGCGGAGGTGGTCCTCGTCCTCCTGCAGACGGTGCTGTCCAGCGGCGTGTCCGCCACGGAGCTGGGCTCGGCGGGGAAGGGCGCCAGCGGCGGCTTGTCGCTGCCGCCCACCGGGGCCTTCGCCATCGCGCTGCTCGCGGGTGGCATGGTGGCCTTCATCTCCGGCTTCATCGGCGCGTCGCGCGCGCAGCGGCTGTCGCTGCCCGAGGCCACCATCGGCGTGCTGTACCTGGGCCTGCCCATCCCCATCGTCCTCACGTTGATGGAGCGGCTGCCCGGACTGCAGCTCGCGCTGGGCTACCGGCTGCGCGAGGTGACGTACGTCGCGGGGCTGATTGGCCGCCCGGAGCTGGGGTATTGGCTCGTCTTCACCTTCCTGGTGCTGGCGCTGGTGCTGGGCATCAACACCGGCTTCATCGCCGCCGGCAGCGGCCGGGTGGACCTGAAGCTGGGGTTCGAGCTCTTCGTCGCGCGCCGGCACGTGGCGGTGTTCCGGCCGTCGCTGCTGCTGGGGACGCTGGCGGTGCTGATGCTCGGCATCATCCCCCCGCTGCTCATCTACTTCATCATTCGCTCGGCGGAAGCGGCCGTGGAGCGCACCCGCATCCGCGAGCTGGGCCTGAAGGACCCGTTGGCGGCCGCCTCCGACCTCAACCGCCTCAAGCTTCGGGAGCAGTCGCCCACCATGATGATGACCGCCCTGTCCGTGGGCGGCGTGGGCGTGGGCGTGATGGCGCTCATCATCGTGCTGTCGGTGATGAGCGGCTTCGAGGCCGACCTGCAGCAGAAGATCCTGGGCACCAACGCGCACGCCGTGGTGTCCAAGTACGCGGGCGACCTGCCCGAGTACGCCAAGGTCATGGAGTCCGTCCGCAAGGTGCCCGGCGTCGTGGGACAGACGCCCTTCATCATCAACCAGGTGATGATTGCGTCCGAGGGCAACGTGGACGGCGTCATCATCAAGGGCATCGACCCGGGCACGGTGGGCGAGGTGACGGACCTGCCCAAGAACATCCTCGGTGGCGGCTCGCTCGATATCCTCTATACGCCGGAGAAGATCGTCCACCGCGGCCTGCCGGACGAGGAGCCCGCGGAGGAGAGCGGGGTCGAGGAGGACGACATCATCCGCCGCTCCGGGACGCCCAAGAAGGCGCCGGTGCTGCCGGGCATCGTCATTGGCCGTGAGCTGGCGGCGTCGCTGCGCGTGGTGGTGGGAGACCGGGTGAACGTCGTCTCCCCGCTGGGCACCGAGCTGGGGCCGTCCGGCCCGATTCCGAAGAGCCGCGCCTTCCGCGTAGCGGCCATCTTCTACTCGGGCATGTACGAGTACGACTCCAAGTTCGTCTACATCCTCCTCAAGGAGGCCCAGGACTTCTTCGACGTGAAGGGGGCCACGGGCATCGAGCTGAAGGTGGCGGACATCGACGATGCGCGGCGCATCGCCTCGCAGGTCGTGAAGGTGCTGGGCGGCTACCCCTACCGGGCACGCGACTGGGGAGAGATGAACAAGAACCTCTTCTCCGCGCTGCGCCTGGAGAAGCTGGTGATGGGCATCATCCTCTCCATCATCATCATCGTGGCCGCGGGCCTCATCGTCGCCACCGTCATCATGCTGGTACTGGAGAAGCGGAAGGAGATTTCCGTCCTCAAGGCACTGGGCGTCCCTGATGGCGGCATCGTGAAGATATTCCTCGCGGAGGGCCTTCAGATTGGCGTCGCGGGCGGCTTCCTCGGTCTGATTTCCGGCCTGTCCTGGTGCGTCTTCATCGAGAAGGTCGGCATCAAGCTGGACCCGGACGTCTATTACATCCCGGCGGTGCCGGTGCGCGTCGAGCCGGTGCAGACCGTGCTGGCCGTCGTCATCGCGGTGCTCGTCACCTACCTCGCCTCCATCTACCCGGCCCTCAAGGCCAGCAGCGTGGAGCCGGTGGAAGGCCTCAAGGCGGAGTAGCCATGGCGCTCTTGTCCATCCGCAACGTCTTCAAGAGCTACTTCCTGCACGGCAAGCGCATCGACATCCTTCGAGGCGTGTCGCTGGACATCCAGCGGGGAGAGCTCGTCTCGCTGGTGGGCGCGTCCGGGGCGGGGAAGAGCACCTTCCTGCACGTCCTGGGCACCCTGGATGCCCCGGCCGCCGGCGAGGTGATGTTCGAGGGCCGCGCGGTGTTCTCCATGAACGACGCGGAGATCGCCGAGTTCCGGAACCAGACCATCGGCTTCGTTTTCCAGAGCCACTTCCTCTTGCCGGAGTTCACCGCCCTGGAGAACGTCGCCATGCCCGCCCTCATCCGGCGACAGGACCGCACCGCCGCCTACGCCTATGCCCGTGAACTGCTGGAGCGGGTGGGACTGGGACATCGCGTGGACCACCGTCCAGGGGAACTGTCGGGTGGTGAGGCCCAGCGCGTGGCCCTGGCGCGCGCCCTGGTGCTCAAGCCCGCGGTGTTGCTGGCGGACGAGCCCACCGGCAACCTCGACCCGGCGACGGGCGAGGGCATCCACCAGCTCCTTCGGGAGGTCAACCGCGAGCAAGGCATCACGGCCGTGGTCGTCACCCACAACGAGACGCTTGCCCGCTCCATGCCCCGCCGCCTCCGGTTGGCCGGGGGCGAGGTGTCGGAGGCGTGATGTCCTGGCAATTTTGCATTGAGGCCCTGATGGGCCTTCCCGTAGATTGCCCCGCCTTTTCCTGGCCGGTCTCCCCTTGAGGCACCCCGTTCTGTCGCGCAAGTCACTGCTCCCGCTGCTGGCGGTCGCCATGTGGTCCCTCGTGCCCGGCTCCGTGCTGGCGCAAGAGGATGAGGGCGCCGCCGCGCCTTCTGCCGTGCCCGAGGTGACCGCTCCCGCTGCTCCTGCCGATGTGGCCTCCGAGCCCACGCTCCCCGAGGACGCCCCGGTGTCGCCGGAGGATGCCCGCCGGGTCGTGGAGGTCCGCGTCGAAGGCAACCGACGCGTCGAGGCCGAAGCCATCCGCCGCGCCCTCCGAACCCGTGTGGGCGACGAACTGAGCCCCATGCGCACCGCCCAGGACCTCCGGGCGGTGTGGGCACTGGGCTACTTCCAGGACGTGGAGCTGCTCGTCCAGCGGCTGGCCCGCGGCATCGCCTACGTGGTGCGCGTGGAGGAGCGCCCCACCGTCCGGCTCGTCCAGCTCGTCGGCAACGAGGAGCTGAGCAAGGACGACCTGAAGGAGGAGATTGACGTCAAGCCCTCCACCATCCTGGACATGGAGCTGGTGCGCTCCAGCGTGCAGAAGATCCAGGCGAAGTACGTGGAGAAGGGCTACTTCCTCGCCGAGGTCAGCCACCAGCTCAAGCCCGTCGAGGGCGGCGCCAACGTGGATGTGGTGTTCAACATCAACGAGCGCGCCAAGGTGATGGTGAAGCAGATCACCATCCTCGGGGCGGAGAAGCTGTCCGCCGCGGAGCTGAAGGAGACGATGATCACCCGCGAGGGCGGGTTCCTCTCCTTCTTCACCGGTGAGGGCACCTACCGCGAGGAGGCCTTCCAGCGCGACCTGGCCGTCATCCAGATCGCCTACTACGACAAGGGCTTCATCAACGTCCGGGTGGACAAGCCCACCGTCCAGCTCTCCGCGGACAAGCGCTTCATCTTCATCACCCTCCGCGTGACGGAGGGCGAGCCGTACGACATCGGGAAGATCGACTTCTCCGGAGACCTGCTCGACGACGTCACCAAGGAGCAGATGGCGTCGATGATGAAGTCCGCCACCGGCGAGCGCTTCAACCGCTCGCAGCTGTCGCAGGACATCCTCTCCGTCTCGGACGTCTACTACGACCGAGGCTACGCCTACGCGAACATCAACCCCATCACCAGCGTCAACGCGGACAGCCGCACGGTGGACCTGACCTTCGACGTGCAGAAGGGGCCCCAGGTCACCATCGAGCGCATCGACGTGGTGGGCAACAGCAAGACGCGTGACAAGGTCATCCGCCGCGAGCTGCGCGTCTACGAAGGGGAGCTCTACAGCGGCACCGGCGTGCGCCGCAGCCGCGAGCGCGTCACCGCGCTGGGCTTCTTTGAGACGGTGGAAATCACCCAGCGCCCCGGCTCGGCGGACGACACCATCGTCCTCCAGGTGGAGGTGAAGGAGAAGGCCACCGGTACGTTCCAGGTCGGCCTGGGCTTCTCCAACGTGGAGAACTTCATCTTCACGGCGCAGATCGCCCAGAACAACTTCCTGGGCTGGGGCCAGAGCGTCTCCGCGTCCGCGCAGATTTCCGGTCTGCGCTCCCTGGTGCAACTGTCCTTCTACGACCCGTACTTCCTGGACACGCGCTACCTGCTGTCGGCGGAGTTCTTCCGCATCCAGGCGGACTACGAAGGCTTCATCCGCAATTCGACCGGTGGCACGGTGTCCATCGGCTACCAGTTCATCGACGACCTGCTGGGCACCATTGGTTACTCACGTGAGTGGGTCAACGTGGAGGCCGGGCAGAACCTGGGCGCGGTGCTGCTGGCCAACCAGTTCCTGTCCGGAACGACCAGCGCGGCCCGCCTGTCGCTGTCGTTCGACCGGCGCGACAACCGCCTGTTCCCGTCGCGCGGCTTCATCCACTACGGCTCGGTGGAGCTCGCCCCGGACTTCCTGGGCGGTACGTTCCTCTACAACCGGTACACGGCCTACTCGCGGCTGTACTTCCCCATGCCGCTGGGCTTCGTCTTCAAGACGAACGCCACCATTGGCTACATCCAGCAACTGGACCAGAACAAGCCGCTGCCCATCTCGGAGCTCTACTACGTGGGCGGCATCAACAGCGTCCGCGGGTACTTCCTGCGCAGCATCAGCCCGTCCGTGAAGGTTCCCCGCTCCGGCAGTCCGGACGCGACCATCACGGATTTCCGGGTGGGCGGTAACAAGCAGCTCATCTTCAACTTCGAGCTGGAGTTCCCCATCTTCGAGAAGGCCGGCCTGCGCGGCGTCGTCTTCTACGACGCGGGTAACGCCTTCGCGGCGAATGAGCGCTTCTTCGAGGACCGTCAGGACCGGCTGCCGGCCGGTCTCTTCCATGCCGCCGGCTTTGGATTCCGCTGGTTCTCGCCCATTGGCCCCCTGCGCTTCGAGTGGGGCATCCCGCTCACCAAGCGGCCGGAGGACGACAACATCCTGTTCGAGTTCACTATCGGCAACTTCTTCTGATAAGCCCTTGGCCCGTCGTCCGGCGTCCGCGCCCACGGGCGGAGGGAATTGAAGATGCCCGATAGGCGTACGTCGGAGCTTGTACCCTTCCTGAGGAGTTGCTGAACATGTCGCTTCGCACCACCATCGCGGCCACGGCCGCCGCTCTGTCGCTCGCCCTCCCGGTGGCCGCCTCGGCCGCCGAGCTGAAGGTCGCCTACGTGGACCTCCAGAAAGTCATGCTGGAGGTGGATGACGGAAAGGCCGCCAAGGCCCGTCTCCAGAAGTGGCTCGACGACCGCCAGAAGGAAATCGACAAGGAGCAGAACGCGCTCCGCGCCGAGAAGGAGACGCTCGACAAGCAGGCCAGCGCCATGAGCGCGGAGAGCAAGGCCCAGAAGGAGGCCGAGCTCCAGCGCAAGGTGATGTTGCTCGCCCAGAAGTGGGAGAAGAGCCGCGCCGAGGCCGCCAACAAGGAGCAGCAGGAGATGAAGCCGATCATCGACAAGATCGACTCCATCATCAACACCATCGCCGAGCGCGATGACCTGGGCTTCGTCCTCGAGCGCCGCGACTCCGGCATCGTCTACGCCCGCTCGCAGCACGACATCTCCAACGAAGTCATCCGGGCGTACAACAGCTCGAAGAAGACGGCGGCGAAGGACGCCCCGACGAAGAAGTAGCCGTCACTCCCAACTCGTGCAGACCGCTCCCATGCCCCGCCAGCTCGGGGAACTCGCCGCCCACGTGGGTGGAGAGCTCCTCGGTGACCCCTCACAGCTCATTCACGGACTCAACGGGCTTGAAGAAGCCGGCCCGGGAGACGTGTCTTTCTACGGAAACCCGCGCTACCGGCGCCAGTTCGAGGCCACCCGTGCCTCGGCGGTGCTGGTGGGCGCCGACGTGCCCCCCCGCGAGGGCGTGGCGCTGGTCCGGGTGGCCAACCCACATCTGGCGTACGCGAAGCTGCTGCGCCTGTTCCACGCGCCCGAGCGTCCCGCCGCGGGCGTGAGGCCCGGCGCCTGGGTCCATCCCGAGGCCACCGTCCATCCGGAGGCCGTGGTGCTGCCCGGCGCGTCGGTGGACCGGGGCGGACGGGTGGGCGCGCGCACGGTGCTGTACCCGGGCGCCTACGTGGGTGAACAGGCCGAGGTGGGGGAGGACTGCGTCCTGTACCCCAACGTCACGGTGCGCGAGCGCTGCATCGTGGGCGCGCGCGTCATCCTCCATGCCTCCAGCGTGGTGGGCGCGGACGGCTTCGGCTTCGCCTTCAACCCGGAAGGCGAGGCGGGGCCGGAGCACTTCAAGATTCCCCAGGTTGGCATCGTCCGCATCGAGGACGACGTCGAGGTGGGGGCGTGCACCTGCATCGACCGCGCGACGGTGGGCGAGACGGTGGTGGGGCGCGGCGCGAAGCTCGACAACCTGGTGCAGATTGCCCACAACGTGCGAGTGGGCCCGCTGTCCCTCATCTGCGCTCAGGCCGGTGTGTCCGGCTCGGCGGAGGTTGGGACGGGCGTGGTGCTCGCGGGGCAGGTTGGCGTGGTGGGGCACATCCGCGTCGGTGACCTGGCCAAGGTGGGCGCGCAGTCCGGCGTCGCGCACGACGTGCCAGACGGCCAGGTGGTGAGCGGTAGCCCTGCCGTTCCCCACCGAGAGTGGCTGCGGGCCAGCGCCGCGGCGGGCCAGATGGCGGACCTGCTCAAGGAAGTGCGCGCCCTGCGGCGCCGGGTGGAGACGCTGGAGAAGGAAAAGGGGCCGTGATGGACATCGGAGAGATTCTCAATCTGCTTCCGCATCGGTACCCGTTCCTGCTGGTGGACCGGGTGGTGGAGATCGTCCCGGGCCAGAAGCTGACGGCTTACAAGAACGTCACCATCAACGAGCCCTTCTTCAATGGGCACTTCCCCGGTCACCCGGTGATGCCGGGTGTGCTCATCCTGGAGGCGCTGGCGCAGGCGACGGCCATCCTCGCCTACAAGAGCGAGAACATGGACCCGTCGCGCAAGCTCACGTACCTGATGGGCGTGGACGGCGCGCGCTTCCGCAAGCCGGTGTTGCCGGGGGATCGACTCCAGTTGGAGATCGAGGTGGTGCGTCACAAGGGCGCTGTCTGGAAGACGAAGGGCCTGGCGACGGTCGACGGCGCGCGTGTCGCCGAAGGCGAGTTCCTGGCAACCGTCGTGGACAAGGACGCCGACGCGGCTGAGAGCGCGGCATCCTGATTCGCGCCCCGCGAGCACGAGGAGACTTCATGGCTCAGGTTCATCCCACCGCGGTGGTTCATCCCGACGCCCGCCTTCACGAAACCGTCGAGGTCGGCCCCTATTCCATCATTGGTCCCCAGGTGACGATCGGTGCGGGCTCCCGTGTGGGGCCTCACGTCGTCATCGAAGGCCGCACGACGCTGGGCGAGCGCAATCGCATCTTCCAGTTCGCCTCTGTTGGCGCCGACCCGCAAGACCTCAAGTACGCGGGCGAGGACACGGAGCTGGTGCTCGGCGACGACAACCAGATTCGCGAGTTCGTGTCGCTGCACAAGGGGACCGCCGGTGGTGGCGGCGCGACCCGCGTTGGCAGTGGCAACCTCTTCATGGCCAACTGCCACGTCGCGCATGACTGCGTGGTGGGCAATGGCTGCCGCATCGGCAATGGCTCCGCGCTCGCGGGCCACGTGACGATGGAGGACCACGTCATCATCAGCGGCCTTGCGGCGGTGCATCAATTCACCCGCCTGGGCAAGCACGCCTTCATCTCCGGCGGCGCCATGGTGACCATGGACATCCCGCCGTATGCCACCGCCCAGGGAGACCGGGCGGAGCTGGTGGGCCTCAACACGGTGGGCCTGGAGCGCAGCGGCTTCTCCAAGGAGCAGATCGAGCGGGTGAAGGAAGCGCACCGCATCCTGTTCCGCTCGAAGCTGACGCTCCAGGAGGCCATGGTGCGGTTGCGCGCGGAGCTGGCGGGCCACTCCGAGGTGGACCACCTCATCCAGTTCATCCAGCAGAGCAAGCGCGGCCTCACGCGCTGACGCCGTGAGCGACGGAGGGGCATCGGCGGTGGATCGGATTGGCCTCATCGCGGGCAACGGCCGGCTGCCCTTTCTCTTCGCGCGTGCCGCGAGGAAGAAGGGCCTGGAAGTCGTGGTCGTGGCGCACCGGGGAGAGACGGACCCGGCGTTGGCGTCGGAGGTGGACCGGCTGACGTGGGTGCGTGTCGGTCAGGTGGACCGCATCCAGAAGGCCTTCCGGGAAGCGGGCGTGAAGCAGGCGGTCATGGCGGGCGGCATCGGCCGCGTGCGGGCGCTGGCGGAAGCCCGGCCGGACCTGGGCGCGGTGCGCATCATCTCCCGGCTGCGAAGCTTCCGGGATGATGCGCTGCTGCGCGCGGTGGCCTCGGACTTCGAGTCGCGCGGCGTCACCATCATCGCCCCCACGGACTTCCTGGGGGAGGTGCTGTGCCCGGAGGGCCACCTCGCGGGGCCCCGGCTGCACCCGGCGCAGGAGAAGGACGTGGCCCTGGGCCGCGAGGTCGCCATGCTGCTGGGCCAGGCGGACGTGGGGCAGACGGTGGTGGTGCACAACGGCCACGTCCTGGCGCTGGAGGCGGTGGAAGGCACGGACGAGGCCATCCTCCGGGGCGGCAGGCTGGGTGGCAACGCAGGCGCCGTGGTGGTGAAGCGCTGCAAGCCGCAGCAGGACCTCCGCTTCGACCTGCCGGCTGTGGGCCCTCACACGCTGGAAGTCATGCAGGAGGTGGGCGCGCGCGTGCTGGCGCTCGAGGTGGGGCGCACGGTGCTGCTGGACGCCCCGGCCCTCTTCGCGGGCGCCGAGTCCAGGGGCATCACCATCGTCGGCGTGCCCTGAGCCCCGGCGCCCCGTGCGCCGGCGGTGTCTAGAAGCAGCGCGCGCGCGCGGCCACGTTGACCTGGCCGGACGCGCCGCCCAGGTACCATGAGCCGCCCGCCTGGTAGGTGCGGACGTACTCCCCGCCACCCTCGAACTTGCCCCGGACGTACGTCAGGGCGCAGGAGCGGCCCGCGCTGCCGCCCAACGCCGTGGCCGAGTTGCCCTGGCTCCAGGTGTACTCCGGGCTGAACGTGGTGCCAGCGCCCAGGTCGATGCATCGCGCGCGCGCCCGCACACCACTCTGGCTGGAGTTGCCCGTCATGTACCAGCTTCCGGCGGTCTCATAGACGTGGACCCACTCGCCGCTCCCATGGAACTTGCCCGCGACGCCGGTCAGGTAGCACACGCGGTTGGTGGAGGAGCCCAGGTACGTGGGGTAGCTCGACGACTGGGTCCACGTGTACTCCGTGCCCGTATCCGCCACGTTGATGCAGCCCGCGGCGCCGTTGATGCCGGTCTGCGACGAGTTGCCGCCGAGGTACCACGAGCTGCCCGTCTGAAAGATGTCGACGCGCTCGCCGCCACCTTCGAAGTCTCCACCCACGCGCATCAGATAGCAGGTCCGGTTCACCGTCGTACCCATGGGCGTGGCGAGGTTGCCTTGGGACCAGGTGTATGTGTTGGCCGTGGCCAGCTCCTGGCCCTGCGTTGTCAGGTCCTGCGCGGCGGGGGGCTCCGCGGAGACGTCCATCAGGTCCTCGGGACCGCAGCCCCACAGGACGGCGGGCATGGACAGGGCAATCAGTGCGTGACGCAGCTTCGACATGGGTTGAGTTTCCTGTGGTGTGAGGTGTTGAGGCGGCGCGGCGCGTGCGGCCCTGAGCCCTTCACGCGTCCTTGCCGCGTCGCT
>NZ_VHLC01000033.1:0-83830 GCF_006547355.1 Myxococcus sp. AB036A
GCGGCGCTTCGCCCGTCATGTGGTTATGGATGGCGACGACGTCGATGTTCGCCGCCCGCAGGGCCTTGAGCACGGGCTGCAGTTCGCTCTCCAGCATGGCGAAATCCCCATCCACGACGGCCTGCTGTGAGGTGCCAGCGAACGCCGCCCAGGTGTTGACGCCCATCGCCTTGCCCATTTCATGCCCATGTATGCGCACGGTGCGGCCCACGGTGACCTTGTAGACACCGTCCTTGTAGGTGCCCTTCTGGCCCACCAGCGCATCGAGTTGCGCGGCATCGAGCTTCGAGCGGGCGGGGTCGATGGACGCGCGTGGCACCCGGCCCTTGCCGCCCCGCGTTTCGCGCAGCCGGGCGAACACCTTGCCCACCGCGTCGGCGAGCTGGCCGGCCTCACCCATGCCGCCCACGTGCATGAACATCACCTTGGGGCTGTCCCAGAGGAAGTGATTGTGCAGGGCCGTGACCTCCAGCCCGTTCTGGAGCGCCACGTCCATCACCGGGTTCACCTGGTCCTCAAGCAGAACGATGTCGCCCATCACCATGGTGGCGTCCCCCACGCGTTTGAAGGCGGCCCAGGCGGTCAGGCCGAGGGGCGGGGTGAGCTTCACGCCGGCCGCGCTCACTTTGAGGTCGGTGCGGGGCAGATTCACCTTGAAGACGCCCTCGTCGGCGGTCAACTCGCCCTTCGCGCCGGTTCTCCGCTCAATATCCGCCGTGTCAATACCCACGTCTTGGGGTGGGGCGCCCTTGCGCTGCTGGGCATGAGCCATGCCGGTGAATAGCAAGGCCACGACGAGCGCCAGGCACTTCCAGCATTCGCTTCTCAGCATCATCATGAGTCCTCCAACTCGGGCAGTACTGCCAGGCGTACATGTCCGCGCGGGCTGCTTGGGTCGGAATCACAAAGGCACCGCCTGCGCCATCCCCCACCCTCAAGAGGCTGCGCGCGCATGGCGCAGGGCGTGCCAAGCCGAGCCGGACGACCTGCGCATCGAGGCGGACTGCGCGCCCAGCGACTTACACGCCGAGCGTGTTGTGGAAATGGGCGGGCTGGCAGTGGAAGCGGAGAAGGGGCTAGGCATTCCTGGGCGCGGTTACCATTCAGCCTCCCCCCACCTTCCGCGCCCACGCGATGCGCGACTCTCCGCGCTCTTCAAGTAGAGCAGCGCCGCCAGAGCGGCAACGTGGACGAGAGGTCACCGGCAATGTAGTTGGCGGAGATTCAATCGGCCCCTTGAGTCCTCTGACGGAACGAATTCGCGCAGGGCTTCGCTCGAAGAGCTGAACTAAGGGCCCGACCCACCGGTAGGGCCCTTTTGTTTTACACGGGCCTCGCGGTGAAAATCGCGGGGCCTTCGTGCTTAAGCCCCTGAATCACAAGGGATTGTGAATTCGGTCGCTGCGTCATGGGTCGGCGCGACGATGCGCTGGAGCCCTCTCAGGAGGCAGTTCGGCTTCCAAACGAGTGAGTCGCCGCGCATCCCGCGCATCATCGCTGTCGCTCACCTCGGCCCCTCTTCCCGAGCAGGACCGAAGGGGCACACACCGCGCATGAGAGAATCAACAAGAGGGGCGATGGCGCATGTGCCACCGCCCCTCTTCACTGCCTCGATGCAACGTCAGGACGACGTCAGTCCTCGCGCCGCCTCCACGCGAGGAGCGAGAGCAACGCCATCGCCAGCGGGAGCGCGGCAGTCGTCCCGGTGGACGAGCAACCGCTGGACTCCTTCGGCGCCGGGGGCGCCGGGCTCACCGTCACCGTGACCCGGTCCTCGGCGGACAGGCCACTCTCCGAGGAGACCTTCACCACGAAGACGAGCTCCGTGGCGGCCGAGACCTCAGGCGCGGTGAACTGGACACGCGCCTGCGTCGCATCCAGGAGCGTCACGGTAGGGCCCTCGCTCTGGCTCCACGCGTAGGTCAGCGTCCCCTGCTCCGGGTCCGCGGCCGTGGCCGTCAGCGTGACGGTCTTCGCCGAGAAGGTGGACACATCATCCCCCGCGTTCACGGTGGGCGCGAGCGGCACGTGGCGCACCGTCACACTCACCTGCGCGGCCTCGCCACTCAGCTGCCCGTCACTCACCACGAGTTGGAAGACGAGTTCCGCGCTCCCCTTGGCGACCGCGGGCGCGGTGAAGCTCGGGGTCAGCGTATCAGCGCCCGTCAGCGTGACGGGCAGACCGGAGACCTGCGTCCACTGCTGGCTGACCACCGCGTCGCCGTCCGGGTCCTCCGCGCTTCCCTGGAGCGTCACCGTGCTCCCCTCGTCCACCGTCTGCGCGGTGCCCGCGGACGCCGCCGGCGCCTTGTTCACCTGGCGCACGAGCACCTGGACCGTGTCCCTGTCCCGCAGACCGCCGTCCAGCACCGTCAGGCGGAAGGTCAGCATGGTATCGGCCAGCACCTCCGGCGCGGTGAAGCTGGGCGTGGCCGTGTCCGCGCCACTCATCGCGGCGAAGGGACCCGCCACCTGCTCCCAGCGGTACGTGAGCGCACCACCCGCCAGGCTGCTGCCGCTGCCCCGCAGTTGCACCACGGACAGCTCATCGACCGCCAGGTCCTCGCCCGCCTGCGCATCCACCTGGCCCGTCGTGCAGACTCCCTGCTCGTCCACCAGCGCCGTGAAGGGCGTGTTCGCCAACCCCGTGAAGGCGATGTCATCGATGAACCAGCCAAAGCCCCCGGCCGCCTCATCCGTGCCAATGCGGAAGCGGATGCGAACCACCTTCTCCGCGAAGGCGGTGCCCAGGTTCACGCTCGACGTCACCATCTGCTTCTGCGTGAACGCGAAGCTCGCACCGCCGAAGGCTCGGCGCCCGGTGAGCGGATTGACGTTCCCTTCGTAGTTCGTGAGCGTGACGTTGTACCCGTTGGAGGTGATGCGGTTTCCGATATCGGTCCACGTCTGGCCGTCATCCTCCGACAGCTCGAGGACACCGCCGTCGAAGTACTCTCCACTCGACGTCTCGAAGGCGTAGCGGTGGCGGAAGGTGAACGACAAGCCCGCCTTGCCCACATGGAGCGGCGGCGAGACGAGCGCGAAGTCCGCGGCGCGCCCCACGTCCTCTCCATGGAAGGAGCGCTCCGTCCCAGCATCCTCGTTCACGGTGAAGGAGACGCCGCCCATCGCGGACGTCATCGTCCAGGGCAGCAGCCGCGCATCCACACTCTCGGTCGTCGAAGCTCCAGGGAGCTCGTCCTGCTCCACCTTGGCGGTCAGCGTCGCCGTCTTGTCACTGGCAGCCACCCCGTTGGCATCGCGGTAGGAGATGTTGAAGTGGACCACCGAGCGAGGCGCCGCGCCCGAGAGCCGCACCGGCACCTCCACCGTGGCCGTCTCGTACAGGCCCATGGCGGGGAAGCTCGCCGCCCCGCCATTGGCCAACTGCACGGCCTCGCTGTTCGACGAGACATTGATGCTCGTTGCCTGCAGCGGGGCGGTGCCCGTGGAGCGCAGCGTGACGCGCAGCACGCCGCTCTCGCCGTTGTCCAGATACCCGTCCGCGTCACAGGTGTTCTCGCTGCCGTCCTCGGTGAGCTCCGCCGAGACGAACGCCACGTCAGCGCCCGTGCGGAAGCTCTCCACCACGCCCGCATGGCTCGTGGAGGCCCGGTCCGGCGCCACCGCGCCGATTCCCGCGCCACGCCGAGCGAACGCCTCCGCGAAGATTTGGTAGTCCGCCGGGTCTCCCGCATAGGCCGCCGCGAGCAGCGCGTCGCGAGCCTCCAGGAACGTCGGCGAGGCCGGGGTCAGCGTGTACGCGGTGACGAGGTAGCTCATCATCCGCCGCTGGACTTCGTTGAACGACAGCCGCGAGGAGTCACGCAGCAGCCCGACGTAGCACTCCCACAGCATGGTCGCCCAGACTTCGCCGGCGTTGTGGTACTCGGCGTTGCTGCGCCCATCCGCTCCGAAGGCATAGGGCACGCCGCTGGGAAGACGGACTCCGTTGGAGATGTGCTTGAAGGTCAGCGGGTTCTTGCGGAAGTCCACCGAGTAGGGCACGCGGCGAATCCCGAAGTAGGCGGCATCCGCGCTCATGTTCCGCGTCGCGAAGTCGCCCACCGGGAAGACGCCCGTCCAGTTCGGATTCGAGGCGACCTGCGCATCCTCCTCGCGCACCGAGAGCAGCAGGGCGTGGAAGTCCGCCCACCCCTCTCCCATGCTGCGCGCCTGGTTGGTGCCCAGGCCCGCTCCGTCATGGACGAGCCGGTTGCTGATGTAGTGCCCCCATTCGTGCGCCACGATGCTCGTGTCGATGGTGCCGTCCAGGTCCCCCTCGGGGCGATGAATCATCGAGAGCTGCACCCCCTCCGTGAGCTTCCCCCGGATGCGGTCCGCGTCCCCCTTCGGAATCAGCACCGCGCCAATGCGCGACGGCGAGAGCCCGTTCTCGAAGCCCATCCCCTCGGGCATGTCCATGCCATCGACATTGGCAATGACGACCCCGATGGCCCCAGCGGCCTGGGCCGTGAGTGCCTTCCGATGGAAGCTGCAGGTGCCTCGGTCGATGAGGACGATGTTCCCCTCCACCTCCGCGGCGTTGGTGAGCGCGGTGCAGCCATCCGTCGTGGATGGCCCGTCGGCGTTCTCCGCATCGAGCCCTTCGACCACGCGGCCGGACACCGAGAACACGCGGGGGGCGAACTGCGAGGGGACGAACGTATACGGTCCCGCGATGCTCTCGGGGGCCGTCACTTCGACAGAGCTTTGCGCGGTGCCTCCGGGAAAGATGAACATCTGCATCCTCGGGCGGGCACCGTCGGCCGGGGTGGACATGTTGGCGTTGTTCACGCCACCGAAGTCCTGCGCCTCCGCCTTGATGCTGTCACCCCCAAGCCCTCCGCGCCCGTAGTTGTCATGCTGGGCGTTGCCCGCCGCTTCGTTGAAGCCCGCGTCGTAGTACGCGTCGTGCAGCCAGTTGTTCACATAGAACAGCTGCGTGACGGAGGACTGGATCTGCTGGGGTGTCTCGTACGGCAGCAGGTTGAAGCTGTGCGGATAGTCGAACGTCGCGGGCCCTGAGAGGGCCGCGCGCATGTCCCCTTCGCTGAACCCGTCCGGCGCGGCCAGGTCCGCGTACGCGTCCACGTTGTTGCCCACCGACTCCTTGGCGTCCACGGGCAGCCACGGGTCATTGCGGCTGAAGGGCGCGTTGTCGAGCGTCACCAGGTTGCGCTCGACGAAGAGCGGTACTTCGCCATCCGGAGTCCCCGTCGGGTGCGGGATGTGCGAGTTGCCCGACGGTCCGGCGAACGGAGTGAACGGAGACGTGGCATCCGCCCAGACGCGGTAGCTGTGCGCCGCGTCCTCCGTGAGGTTCTTGCGGAACAGCACCCGGCCGTCCTCCGCGGCGATGACATACGAGTAGTAGTCCGAGGCCGAGGAGCCCGCTGCGCCCGTGTTCAGCTCCACGTAGTAGGCGGGGAGCAGTCCCTCGGGAAGCTGGAAGAGCACCGGCTTGCTTCGAGCGGGGATGCGCAGCCCGACCGGGAGCGGCCGGGCATAGGGGACCAGCTCATGATGCGAGTAGCGGCCCGAGGCCCCGCCCGTGAGCCGCAACAGGCCGGCATCGAGCGACTGCCCCGTCAGGTCCGCGAACGCCGCGGCCACGGCCTGGGGAGCCCCCATCCGGAATGCGCGCGCGGGGCTCTTGTTGCCCTGCCCCACGTCCGGCGAGAGGTGACCTGAGGCGGCCACCAGCACGTTCTCCTTGTCGAGGAGCAGGCTGACGGTGCCACGGAACACCTCGACACCATCCACCTCCTGCCGCAGCGTCACCACCGAGGAGCCCAGCGGGCTCCGGCGAACGCTGGCGACCGACGTCCCCACCTGCGAGAGCGACCGGCCGCCATGGAACGGAGCCAGCGCATCGAGCTGGAGCCGGGCCGCGGTCGCCGGAGACATCCGCGCGTAGTCGCTGGCCGCGCGAAGCGACGGGGGAAACGCCGTACCTTGCGCGGGCCGCGAGGCCCAGACGAAGGTCGGCACGCCGAGCCGGGGCTCGCGGTGCAGCACCTGTCCGCCCAGACTCTCACTGTCCTCCAGGAGCGAGCGGGCTCCGGGAGCGGGCGAGCGCTCCAGCAGTGCATCGTAGTTGGGACGGGAGTCGGCACCCGCCTGCGTGCCCGCGAACGCCAGCGCGACACCGGCGAGGTTCTTGAAGAGTGATTTCACGAGATGGACCTCGAAAGAGGAATGGGTGTGCTCGGCACGCGCGCTAGCGAGCCCAGAAGATGCGCCGCACGAAGTAGGCCGGAGGGTTCCCCATGGAGACGGCTTCCGAGCCGTCGAGGTTGGACACCATGATGGTGTTGGTCCCCGTCACCGGGTCCCGTTCGGTGTAGGCGACCTTCGTGCCATCGGGAGAGAGCGTGAAGAGGGACTGGAGGAACTCGCCCCTGCTGCCGCGCCTGAGGGGCCGCACGATTTCGCGGCCCGTGCCGTCGGGCCTGATGCGCTCCAGCCACGTGTCCGACTTCACGTCCTCGTTCCAGTAGTGGTACAGCAGGTCGCCGTTGGGCAGCTCCATCGGGAACCGCATGATGGAGGCCATCTCCTGCCCCTGGACGGAGAAGTCGATGATGGAGCGCGCGCTCCCATCCTCCAGCGAGTAGGCCCAGAGCTGGGCGCCCTTCATCGCGTACTGCACCGTGTAGAGCGTCTTGCTGTCGCGCGAGAAGGAGGAGAAGACCAGCGGCCAGATGGGGGTGGGCGACGGCATGTCGTTGATGCCATTGATGAGGACACGCCGCTCGTCCGTCCCGTCAGCGCGGATGATGAAGGTGAACTCGAGGCCATCACGTCCCGGGTACGGGTCGCGCATGCACGACCGCATGAACGAAATCCACTGCCCATCCGGCGAGAACTCCGGCATGCGCTCTCCGCACAGCGACGAGCTCGCCTGGGTGAGGCGCCGCACCCGGCCGCCATCCGCGTCCGCGATGTAGAGGAGCCCCTGGAAGTAGATGCCCCCGAACTTGTCTCGCCCGTCCACCCAGACCACCGACTTGCGGTCCGGCGAACGAATCACCTCCGAGTGGACGTCTCGCGGAGAGAAGAACGGCGTGGGCGCCTGGGTGATTTGACGGAACTGGGAGCCATCCGGGCGCACGGCGAACGCCTGCGGGAAGGACTCCTCCTCGGTCTGGGCCTCCGCCGAGGAAGAGGCGGCGAAGAGCAGCAGCTCGGAGGCGTCCGTCGCGCGCATCGTGCCCACGGTGGCGTGCAGCTCCGCGGCATCCCCGATTCGAGCCAGCTCGCCCGCGGCGCCGACCTCGAACAGCTCGACGTTGAACGTGTAGTCGCCCTTGATGGCGAACCGCGTGCGGAAGGAGTACGTGTGGCCCTCCGCGCCCTGAAGCTCCGTCGCCCCCAGCTCGAAGCCCGACTCCTGGCTCATGTACGCCGCGCCGCTCGCGTCGGTCTCCGAGCCGCCCGTCCACGTCTCCGGCCGGTCGGCCACCTCACCCGCGGCGCCCGAGAAGTAGCGCACCGGCTGGCCCACCACGGGGCTGTCGGTGGGCGGCAGGTGGAGATCGGCCGGCGGGTTGTGGCGAATCACCGACACGCGCCACCGCAGTCGCGTGGAGGGCGGCAGGGCCTTGGTGAGCCGCGCCGTGAAGGAGACCACCCCATCCTCCATCGTCTGGAACGTCGGGACGACGCTGGAGATGCTCAGCTTCGACACGCTCACCTGGGCGGTACCGCGAAGTCCGTTGAAGGTCGCGGCGATGGTGGCGGAGCCCTGCCCCACCGGCGTCACCTGCCCACGCGTGGACGCGGTCATCGAGACCACGGCCACGTCCGTCATGTCGCTCGTCCAGGCGGCGCTCGCGGTGACATCCTGGGTACGGCCGTTGGACAGCGTGGCCTCGGCGTGGAGCTGGCTCGGGTGGCCTTCAATCAGCATGCTCGCCGCCGGCGTGACGGCGAGCGCGACGGCCTCGGAGACCGTCACCTCGGTGCCGCCGCTCACGCTCGCGAAGGTCGCGGTGATTTGGGCCTCCCCCAGCGCGGCGCCGCTCGCGACGCGCTTGTTCAGCGACACGATGCTCGCGTCACTGGAGCTCCAGGTGGCCTCATTGGAGACGTCCACCGTCGTGCCATCCGAGCGCGTCGCCATGGCGGTCAGCATCAGCGTGCTGCCCCGAGCCATCGAGGCGTCACCCGGAGTCACCGCCACCGACGTCACGACGGCCGCGGTGACGGTCGCCTTGACGGTGGCTTCCAGCGAGCCGAACCGGGCCTTGAGGGTGGCCTCGCCGGGCGAGCCGGCGCGAACCAGGCCGCTCTCGGAGACCTCGGCAATCGCATCGTTCGAGGAGGACCAGGTGATGTCGCTGGTGAGCCCGTGTGAGGTGCCATCCGAGAACGCAGCCGTGGCGGCGAGCTGCTGCGTGAGGCCCGCGGCGAGCGACAAGTCCTTCGGCTCGATGGAGAGAGAGACAGCCGTGGCATCCGTCACGTCGAGCCGCGCCTGCGCGGAGACGTCGGAGTAGGTCGCGCTCAGCGTCGTCTGCCCCTTGGCCAGCGCGCGCACCTGGGGCGCGGCGCCCGCCTCGGAGGACACCGTACCGATGGCGGCATCCGTCGAGGACCACGAAGCCTCGCGCGTGACGTCCCGCGTGCTGCCATCGGAGAAGGTGGCGGTCGCGGTGACGTCCGCGCCGATGCCCACGGCGAGCGAAAAGCGCTCGGGCGTAATCCGCAGGGACTTCACGGTGGGGGAGGACTTGTCGCTACTGCAGCCGGCAAGGACTGCCGCCGCGACCAGCCCCAGCAACGCGGGGTGAAGCAGACGACAACGGGAACGCACTGACATGGATGGACCTCTCTGCAGCAAACCGCCGCGCGTACGACGAACAGCAACCATGGAGTTGGAAACGAAACGGTACGGATTCGGGTGGCGCGCACCATCGGGGGCGCCCCTGGAAGTCCCTCAGGAACCCCCTAGGGGCGCTGATGCCGCGCGCTTCACGACTCAGGGCAGCGGGCTGGCGCTCACGCCCCGGAAGCTGGTGTTGGCCGGCGCCGTGGCCACGACATGCACGGACGGCGTGAACGAGCTTCCATCATCCAGGAAGGACACCAGGAGGTTGCCCGCGCCACCACCACCCGACTGGTACGTGGTGACGTAGACGCGAACTCCTCGGGGAGTCCGCACCGCCGAGACGCCATGGGTGGCGATACGCACGGTGGTGGTCCCCGCGACGGCGAAGGTGGGCACGAAGCTGGACACCTTGCTCCAGCTCACCCCGTCGAAGGTCCACTTCTCCAGGCGCAACGTGTCCGGAGTCCCGCCCTGGCTCGCATTCTGGTTGAGGTTGATGGACACGTAAGCGGTGTCCACACCGGCCACCTCGGGACGTTCATCGAGCAGCGCGAAGCCGGACGCGTTGAACGTCGTCGAGAGCGAGGGGAGCTGGTTCGGCGCGACCGCTGCGGTGGGCTGCTCGGTGGGGAACGTCAGGATGCCCTGGTTGTAGCCCTGGGGATTCGGGCTCGGAGGGATTCCGAGCGAGAAGTAGACGCGGCCGTCGAACAGACCCACGAAGCGGGTGTCCTCCACGCCCGTGGAGATGGCTGTGGACACCGTGGTGTTCTCGGCAGGCAGCGCATGGCGGATGCCGCCGCTTCGACCCGACAGCCAGTAGCCGGTGCCGTCCACCGTCGAGGCCGAGCGCACCTGGTCTCGGTCATAGGCATCGCTCAGACGCACAGGGAGGGTGAAGGTCCCCGCGAGGTCCAGCTGCCCGATGACCCGAGGCGTCTCCGTTGCGGCCGTGCCCGAGACGTTCGCCAGGCCCACGTCCGCATCGAAGCCCGTGAAGGTGAGCAGGCGACCATTGCCCGAGCGCGAGAGGAAACCCTGGTGGACATCACTGCCGGCCACCGTGAGGCGGGCCGCCCCCGCCGCGCTCGAGGCGGGAATGGCGAAGGTGCGCACGGGAGCACCACCCATGGGGCGGTACTCATCGATGAAGACCTCCGTGGCATTCGTGTTGAGGGCCGCGGCGCCCGCGCCCACCCGGACCACCATCGCGTTCGCCTCACAGACCACCATGACGGTGACGTCGGCCTCGCCCATGGTGCCCGTTCCGCCCGAGACCTCGCAGGTCTGTCCCATCGGGTGACGGCTCACCTCGACCGCATACGCCTCGCCAGGACGCAGCGGCAGCGGGAACGAAGACTCCCCGTCGGTGGCGACCGTGAGGGCGTCCGTGCCGGACGTCAGCCCCAGCGTGCCGGTCAGCCCCGAAACACTGACGCGCAGCTGGTAGACGTTCTCACACGTGACGACGATGTCCGTGACGGGCGCACCGCTCACCGTCCCCACGCCGGAGCTCACGGCGCAGCGTTGGTTCTCCGGCTGCGTCTTCACCGTCACCGAGTAGCTGCCCTGCTCCGCGACCTGCTGGGCGAAGGTGAAGACACCATTGGCCGAAACCGGGAGCACCTCGTCGCCGTTGTTCTGGAGCTCGAGCATGGCGCCCTCGGCCAGGCCGCTCACGGTGCCACCCACGGGATACGACGCCGTGCCGCAGAGCACCTCGATGTGGGTGACGTCCCCCTCGCCCATCGTGCCCGTACCGTTCGACACGGTGCACACCAGCGGCGCGGTCGCCTGGGCCGTGACGGAATAGGTCGCGCCGAAGGCCACCGGCGTCGGGAAGGCGAAGGCTCCATCGGCGGAGACCGTGAGGTCATCCCCTCCGTTGTTCCTCAGCACCGCCGACTGCCCCTCCCCCAGCCCCGCCACGGTGCCGCGCACGAGATAGGACCTCGGCGAGCAGACGACCGACACGCTCGTGACGGCCGCGCCCCCCAGCGTGCCCGTGCCCTGCCGCACCTCACAGGACTGCCCCTCCGGCTGGGTCTTCACCGAGACGGAGTAGGCGCTCAGGTCCGCCACCGGCTGGAGGAAGACGAAGGGCCCATTCGTGGAAACGGTGAGACGCTCCTGCTCGTTGTTCCACAGCTCCAGCGCGGTTCCCTCGACGAGCCCCGCCACCTCACCTCCGACGGTGAAGGACCGCGTGGTGCAGGAGACCACCACGTCCGCGATGCCCCCTACCCCGATTCGACCCGTGCCATTCGGCACGCTGCAGACCAGCGGGTAGCGAGCCTCGGCGGTGACGGAATACGTGCTCCAGTAGGACACCGGCGTCGGGAAAGTGAAGGAGCCATTTGACGCAACGGTGAGCGCATCCCCTCCGTTGTTCTTCAGCACCACCGACTGTCCCCCCGAGAGTCCCGCCACGCTTCCGCTCACCGAATACTCCAACGCCCAGCACGTCACGACCACGCTGGTCACATTCGCCCCGCTCACGGTGCCCGTCCCGTTGCGCACGTCGCAGGCCTGGCCCATGGGCGGCGAGCGCACCGTCACCGAGTAGCCACTCAGGTCATCCACCGGCCCGACGAAGGCGAAGGCGCCGTCCGCGTTGACGCGGATGGACTCCGTGCCATTCGTGAGCTCCACCGAGCTTGCGGGAAGGATGCCCGTCACGGTGCCACCCAGCGAGAACCGTGTCGTCTTGCAGCTGACGCTCACGTTCGTCACCGGTTGGTTGCGCATGGTTCCAGTCCCCCGGCTCACGGTGCAGGCCACCGGATACACCGCCTCGACGGTGACGTCGTAGCTCGCGCCGAAGGCCACCGGCGTCGCGAAGGCGAACTGCCCGCTGGCGGTGATGGTGAGGGCATCGCCCCCGTTGTTCTTCAGCACCACCGACTGCCCCTGCGTCAGGCCAAACAGCGAGCCGCGCACGCCGAAGGTGCGCGCCGCGCACGCGATGGCCACGTCGGTGACAGCCGAGCCCATCACCGTGCCGGCGCCGCGCTCCACTGCGCAATCATGGCCCTCCGGAGACGACTGCACCGTCACCGAGTAGCCGGCGAGGTCGACGACCTCCGCGGGAAACTGGAATGGCCCATTCGCGGAGACGGTGAGCAGGGGCCCGTCGTTGTTCCGCAGCTCGAGCGAGGCCCCCTCGGGAAGACCAGAGACGACACCGCCCACCGGATAGGTGTTCGTGCCGCAGGTGACGGCGACGCTGGTGACGTCCGCGTTGCCCATCGTGCCGCTGCCGCTCTCCACGGTGCAGGAGGCGCCCTCAGGCGGCGTCTGGACGGTGACGGCGTAGGCCGCACCTCGCGCGACCTTCTGGCTGAAGGCAAAGGAACCATTGGTGGTGACGCGCAGGGACTCGTCGCCGTTGTGCAGCACCACCTGGGTGCCGTCACGCAGGCCCGACAGCGTTCCGCCCACGGAGTAGGACGGGACTTCGCCGCCTCCGGCATCGGGCTCACCGGGGGGCTTCGGGTCGGAGCCGCAGGCGGTGAGCACGACGCTCAGCAGGCCCACCAGCGCGGCGCTGGAGACGGAGGAGCGTGAAATCAGTCTCATGGGTGGGGGATCTCCATGACGGTTTGGGACGCACGACGACCCTACGGCCTCGTCGGAGAGCCCCACCATCGGGGAGCCCCCTAACCGCCCCTCAGGAATCCCCTACGTCACGACGACTCTCCCGGGACGAGCCCATACCGGACCGCCAGGCGCACGAGCGAGGGCACGTCATAGATGGCCAGCCGCTCCATCAACTGCGTCCGGTGCGCCTCCACCGTCTTCACGCTCACCTGCAGCCGCTCGGCGATGGCGCGCGTGCCGTTTCCCTCGGAGATGAGCTGGAGGATTTCCCGCTGCCGCGAGGTAAGCCGGTCCAGCGGATTCGCCGCGGGCCGCTCCTCGTCGGTGATGCGCAGGAAGCCCTCCACCACGGTCTGTGAGATGGCGGG
Source organism: Myxococcus sp. AB036A (assembly GCF_006547355.1). NCBI lineage: Bacteria > Pseudomonadati > Myxococcota > Myxococcia > Myxococcales > Myxococcaceae > Myxococcus > Myxococcus sp. AB036A. Next base: position 12,805 of record NZ_VHLC01000033.1, read on the forward strand.
ACTCAGGTAGGTGCGGCCCTGTCTCACGGACTCCAGCGCCACCTTGAGCTCCTCCACCGCCGAGTCCTTGACGAGATAGCCCGCCACACCCGCGCGCAAGGCCTGGGCCACGTACTCGGCCGAGGTGTGCATGGAGAGGATGAGGATCCGCGTGGAGGGGCTCAGCTTCGGCACGCGCCGGGCGACCTCGATGCCATTGAGCCCCGGCAGCGAGAGGTCCAGGAGCAACACATCCGGCTGCAGCTTGTCCGTGAGCGTCAGGGCCTCATGCCCATCGCCGCACTCGGCGAGCACCGTCACCCCACCCAGCGACTCCAGCAGTGCACGCAGGCCCGCCCGCACCAACTGGTGGTCATCCGTCAGCAACACGCGCATCTGGTCCTCCGGAAAAGTCTTCCCGCACGTCCGCCCTCACTTCGGCCACCACGCGCGTCCCCTCCCCCGGACGCGAGGTCACCTCGAAGTGTCCCCCCAAGTCGCGCACCCGCTCCTGCATCCCGAACACGCCGAAGCTGCCCGGCCCCCGGCCCGTGAGGACCTGGTTGACGTCGAACCCCTTGCCGTCATCCCGCACCTCGAGCCGGATGACGCGCCCCACGGTCTCCAGCCGCACGTCGATGCGGCGCGCGGAGGCATGTCGGAGGGCGTTGGTGACCGCCTCCTGGATGATGCGGAAGACGGCGATGTCCCGCCCCTTGCTCAGCGAGGGAGGCGCCGACGACGCGGTGAACACGAGCTCGACGCCACTGCGCCGGGCCACCTCGCGCAGATACCACTCGAGCGCGGCGACCAGCCCGAGCTCATCGAGCTGCGGCGGGCGCAGGTCCACGGAGAGCGCCCGCACCTGCCCGATGAGCCGGTCGATGAGCGCGACGACCTCGGGCAGGCGCGTCACCGAGGGACTCGCGGAGGTGTTCATCAACCCGAGGTTGAGCTTGACCGCCGTGAGCGCCTGGCCGAACTCGTCGTGCAGCTCGCGGGCGAGGTGCTTGCGCTCCTCTTCCTTCACGGCCTCCAGCCGCATGGTGAGGCGGCGCAGGCGCTCACGCCCGGCTTCTGCCTCCTCGAGCGCCTGCTCGCGCTCCGCCTGCAACGTGCGCAGCGCGAGGTTGCGTCCGACGAGCAGCCGAGTCCGCCACACCAGCCCCACCACCACCGAGAGCAGGACCACCGCCAGCGCGCCGAAGCGCACATCGGTCCGCTGCCAGAGGGGCGGCGCCACGCGGAGGGTGAACGGACGCATCTCGACCCAGTCTCGGCCTGGGCTGCGCGCGCGCAGCCGCAGCGAGTGCTCCCCCGGAGGGAGCGAGTGGAACGAGAGCTGATTGCGCGTCCCCAGCGAGAGCCAGGGCTCCTCCGCCGTGAAGCGATAGGCGTACTCCACGCCGTTGCGCGCATAGTCGAGCAGCGAGAACTCGAGCGAGAATGGCTGGCGCCAGGGGACCTCCAGGCCAGGGAGGTCCCACACCGGCTGGTTCGGGAGAGCGTGCGACTCCAGCCCCTCGATGGAGGTGAGGATGAGCGGCGGCGAGGGCTCGCGGGGCGGGCGCACCGAGGGGTCCAGGTCCACGAGTCCCTTCGAGCTCCCCCAGTAGAGCCGGCCGCCCAGGAGCGTCACCGCCTCCGGGTTGAACGCGTCAGTGGGCAGACCATCCGAGGCGGCGTAGTTCTCGAATGCCCCCGTGGCCACGTCCAGCCGTGACAGGCCCGCGCGAGTCCCCACCCAGATGCCCCCGTCGGGGGCACGCGCCATGCCCATCACGTTGTTGTCGATGAGCCCGTCGGTGCTCGTCCAGAGGTCCACGGACACCGGCAGCCCGGAGTCGTCGAGAGACACCCGCTGGAGGCCTCCGCCCACGGTCCCCACCCAGATGGCGCCCGAAGGGTCCTCCATGAGCGTGCTCACGTAGTAGTGGCTCAGGTGCAGCTTCGAGTCAGCGCCCAGACGCATGCACTCCACCGCGTCCTCGCTGGCCGAGCAGACGTTGAGTCCGCCCGAGCGCGTTCCCACCCAGAAGCGCCCGCGCCGGTCCTCCATCAGCACCGTCACGAAGTCATCGGAGAGGGAGCGAGGATTCGAGGGCTCGTGACGGAAGGCCACGAAGTCATCGGTCTCCGGCCGGTAGCGCTGCAGCCCCTGTCCCCCGCTGCCCAGCCAGACGTGGCCACGAGCGTCCTGCAGCAGCGTGTTGACGAAGCCAGGATGGTCGCTCGCCCCGCGCTCCGTGCGACGGTAGAACTTGAGCAACTGGCCTGTCGCCGGGTCCAGGCGATAGGCGCCCATCGAGATGCCGACCCACAGCTCCCTGTCGCGGGTGAGCAGGAGGCTGAGGACGCCTCGAGTGTCGACACCATCCAACACGGGCCCAGGCAGTGGGACGGCCTGCCCCGAGCGAACATCCACCCGGTCCACGCCTCCACCGAAGCTGCCCACGAGCAGGTGGCTGTCGCCATCCGGAATCACCGCCCACACGTCCTCGCTCGTCAGCCCGGAGGCCGAGTCCCCGGCCCTTCCTCGCAGGGTCCTGAAGGTCTCCTGCCGGAAGGGCGCGTAGAACAAGCCCATCCCGAACGTGCCGATGAACAGGTTGCCAGCGGCATCGAACGTGAGCGCGCCTTCGTCGATGCGGTGCTCGTAGCCAGGCCCCGCGGACGGGAGACGCTCCTCACGCACTTCGCCCGTCGCCGTGTCCACGCGGAGGAGTCCACCGCCGAAGGAGCCAATCCACAGCGTCCCGTGTCCATCGGGCTCGAGCTCCGTGACGACCTGTACCTTCTGGGCGAGCTCCGGTGGAGACAGCTGGGCGCGGCGCAGGTAGGCCTCGTCGGGCTCTACCCGGTAGAGCCCTTCACGGGTGCCCACCCACATCCCGCCGTCCGGGTCCACCGCGAGGCTGAAGATGTCCCTGGAGCCAGGGCCTCGCTCTTCGGAAGAGATGGGCTCGAACGTCGTGGCGCCGGGCCCGCGTCGGAACAGGCCTCGCGCGAGCGTGCCCACCCAGAGCGCCCCCGTGCGGTCGTGCTTCAGGGCCATCACGAACTCCTGGCCCCCGCCAGGCTGGAGCGGAATCCGCTCCGCCACTCCCGTCTCCGGGTCCAGCAGCGCGAGTCCCGCGTGGGTGCCCACCCACAGGCGCCCATCATCGGCGTCGGCCAGGGTGAACACGCCGTCATGGGGGATGCTGGCGGGGTTGCTGGAGTCGTGACGGAAGTGCCGAAAGGACCAGCGAGCCCGGTCCACGAGGCTCAAGCCACCCGTCATCGTGCCGACCCACAGCCGTCCCTGGGCGTCCTCGTGCAGGGTGCGCACCGCGTTGCTTGCCAGGGAAGCAGGGTTGCCCAGCTCGTACTGGAACTTGCGGAAACGCTGGCCGTCGTGGAGGTAGAGGCCCTCGCGAGTTCCTATCCAGAGCAGCCCCACCCGGTCGTAGAGGACCTCGGTGATGTACTCGGCCTGGAAGGGGCGCGCGCCGCCCACCTGCATCAACCCGAGCTCCTGAGCCCCCGGCGCGACGGCAGGGCACAACAGGAGGAACAAGAGGACTCCCAGCCATCCGGGAGCCGTGCGCAAGGAGAACCTTCGTGACGAGCTCACGCGCGCACCAGGGCCACCCTTCCGGTGAATTCGTCCAAGTCGAGACAGCCTTGCCTCACGGGAAACGAGCCGCCGAAGAAACGAACGTGAAACGACCCGAAGAGATTCCTATGTCAGCCAGAAGGAGCGCCAGCAACGGGGAGTCGGGCCCGAAGATGGCGAGCTGAGTCGAGTGTCACGGTGACGTGACGTCGCCCGCGCTGCGTCACGCCCAGCGTGGCCAGGTGTCAGCGGCACGAGGCGCCGAGCAGGAGCTCAGGGAGCCTTGGCCGCGGGCTGCTCGAGCTCCTTGAGGCTTCGGACAGCGTCGGCGTTCTTCGGGTCGAACTCCAGTGCGCGGCGGTAGCGCTCGATTGCGTCCGCGAGGCGGCCTGCTCTGCCCCCAGCCTCAGTGCCCTGAAGAAGGGGCATCGTCCTCAGCGTTGCTTTGGCGCCGCATCCATCGCGGCGCCGTCGGCGCATCCGACGCAATGCATTTCACATACACCCCAATCGGCTCAGCTCCTTGAGCCCGAGTTTCAGGCAGCCATCCGAGGAGAGGTTGCCAACGCTGTCGCTGCGCTCGCCGCAGCGGGGACTACTCCGCTTCAGCCAGTCCCGCGGGACAGGAGAAGGTGGCGGGCATGGACCACAACTGGAAGGAGTTCGTGTCGTCGACGGCGCGGAAGTAGATGCGGTTGCCCAGGAGGGTGAACCCATCGGGGACGGAGGAGCCCGCTCCGGGGCGGATCTCCGCGAGCTGGCCGGTGGTCGCCGGGCTCCCCTGGGTGAACCAGGGCTCGGTGCCCGAGCCACCCTTCGACGCGGCGAAGAGGACGGGGCCCGTGCCCGTGGGGAACAGCGGGGAGGCGTATTCGTCGCCCGTGCTCAGGGTGCGGGAGAGCTGGACCGTCGCCGCCGCGCCATTCAACGCCCACAGCGACACCTCCCGTGGCGCAGGGCCCGAGGTGCCAATGGCCACGGAGAAGTAGAGCTTCCCGCCGGAGGTCGCAGTCCGCTGCACGCTGGGGTACGCGCCCTCCTGGTCCGAATAGGGATTGGGGAGGGTCGTGACGGAGGTCTTGCCTCCACCCCATAGGGAGACACTTTCGATGCGCAGCCGCTTCGTGCTGGGGTTCATCGAATACAGATAGACAGACGTGTTCAGCGCACCGAGCAGGTTGACGAACTTGCCGAACGCCTCCAGGCGGACGGTGCCTCCCGGCGTGCCATCCGTCTTCCACACCTCGGTGTTGGGGCCGTCTCTCAACAGGAACAGGCCCAGGTTCCCGGCGAAGCCCGTCTGTTCGATGGGCACCGCCTGCGCATCCAGCTTCTTGACCCAGGTGGTGCCGGCCGGTGTGCCGTCGGTGCGCCACAGCGAGGTGCCCTGACCGGGCGTGACCACGAAGAAGAGCAAGGCATTGCCCACCTCGAACGACGTGTATCGGTCGGTCGCGAGGGGACCGAAGTTCCCCAGATGCACCGTGCCCGCAGTGGTCCCGTCCGAGCGCCACAGCGAGGTGCCAGTGCCGGTGTCCAGGAAGAAGAGCAGGGTGTTGCCCAGCATCGTCGGGGCGACGAGCTCCCCGAGCGTGCCGAAGTTCGCCACCTCCACCGTGCCCGCCGCGGTCCCGTCCGAGCGCCACACCTCCACCTGGGGATTGCCGGGCGCGAACGCCCACTCGCGGATGAAGGTCAGCCGCCCGTTCTGCGCGGCGGTGAACGCGAACCGGGTGCCGGCGGGGCCGGGCGTCACGTCCTTGACGAGGTGGGTCCCTGCCCCGGTGCCGTCGCTGACCCACAACTCCTTCCCGGTGCCCGGATCATCGAACTGGAAGAAGACCTTGTTTCCCACCGGAACCAGGCTGCTCATCCGGGGGTCTGCCACGGAGGCGGGGGGAAACGACTTCACCTGGACGGTGCCGGCCTCCGTGCCATTGCTGCGCCACAAGACGGCGCGTCCGTCGAAGAAGTTGGTGGCGAAGTAGAGTTGCCCCTGCACGTCGACCAGGAACTCCGGGTAGGGCCCGTTGACGGAGGAGCCGGACCCCGGTGGAACGACGACTTTGACGCGCGAGGCCACGCTGGCGGGACATGCCTGCGCGGTGACCTCGCCAGTTTCGATTGTTTCGACAGTTTCGGCTGGGAGTCCCCCACATCCCGCCAGTCCCAGCCACACCAGAGCACATCCACTCCTTGCTCGCATGTCCTCTCCTCCCCGGCTCGAAGCCTTGGGACAGTGGGACGCGCGTCGGAGTTCGCCAAGAGGACCCGGAGAGCATGGTTCAGCTTCGGGACAGCTGCTCCCCAGCGCCGCCATGGGCGCTGCCCTTGAGGTATCTTCGGGATTGTCGGTCCCGACGCAACTCCGGCGGGGTGATCGCGATAATCCCTACGATTTCGTCCATTTCAATTTCGAGAGGCCCACCATGGGTTTCGATATCCGCAAGACCTTCAACTCTGCCCGCGCCAACGTCCAGAAGGTAGCCAAGGACGTCCAGAAGACCGTCGAGGACAACAAGGGGCTCATCAAGGGCGCCACGGCCGTTGCCACCCAGAGCGCGAAGGCCTTCGGGTACGGCAAGGACGCCTTCCAGCAGATCAAGAACATCAAGAACGGCGCTGAGGGCCTGCTGACCGGCGCCAACCGGGCGTTCGTCAGCAACCCCACCTACGCCGCGGGCGAGTTCAAGGGCCTGACCAAGCTGGGCGCCGGCATGAAGGCCGCCGCGCGCTACGCGGGCATCCCTGGCGCGGTGATGTCGGGCGCCACGGCCGTCAAGGACATCCGCCAGGCCATCCGCACCGGTAGCAAGGACGACATCATCACCGCCACGCGCTCGACGCTCGACGCGACCAAGGCGGGCCTGTCCGCCGCGACGGGCGGCATCGTCGGCGGCAAGGTGATGGGCGGCGTGCTCGGCGGTACCGTCTTCAAGGAGAAGCTGGAGGCCGGCAAGAAGGCCGTCGACGCCTTCAAGAAGGCGCTCCCCAACGCCAGCGACGACGTGCTCAAGGCCGTCAAGGACACCGCCACCAAGGGCATCTTCGAGGGTGGCACCGCCAGGGGCGTGAGCCGGGCCGTCAAGTCCGCCGCGGCCGAGACGGCGAAGGCGACCAGCACCCTGGCCCAGGGCCTGACTGGCAGCGGCACGCGCCAGGCCGCCAAGGCCGCGCTGAAGACGGCGGGCAAGGAGGCCGGTGAGGCGGCCCTCAAGCAGGGCGCGAAGGCCGCCGCCGGCACCGCCGCCAAGGCGCTGGGCCGGTTCGCCCCGGGCGTCAACGTGGCCATCGCCGCGGTCGACGTGGCCAACGCTGGCGCGACGCTGATGGACAAGAACGCGAGCACGGGCAAGAAGGTGACGTCCGTCATCACGGCGGTGGGCTCGGTCGCCGCGGCCACCAACATCCCGATTGTCAGCCAGGTGGGCGCCGCGGTCTCCACGGTGTCCAGCATCGTGGGCGCATTCTTCTAGAGCAGCGCCCCACCCTTCGGGGTTTGTCAGAGCGGCTCGGCTGGACTATGCCTTGGTCCATGCCGAGCCGTCGCTTTTCCCCCCATTGGCGCGGGCGCTGGCAGGCCTATCTCCCGGGAGCATTCGTGAGCCGCAAGCAAGGGACGCAAGGACCAGGTCGTGGAGTCGAGCGCCTCCTGAAGATGAGCCCGGTGGTGAGCCTCGCCTCCGCCAAGGCCCTCGAGCTTCCAACCGTGAAGGCGCCCTCCCTGGAGGGAATCTCGGTGCGGGTCCCCACCCCGGACGACCTGACCGAGGAAGACCTGCTGCGCGCCTTCCACGAGAAGCGCCGCGCCCTGGCGACCTCGCGCGAGCGTCAACCCGGCGAGTCGCTGGAGCTGGGCGACGAGGTGCGGCTCAACATCGTGGGCTACTGCGACGGAAAGCTCATCCCCTTCTCCGCGCGCTTCGGCATGACGACGGAGCTGGCCCCCATCGAGGCCCTGCCCGGCTTCAGCGAGTCCGTAGCCGAGGGTGCCAAGGTGGGCGAGTCCCTGCAGATTGCCCTGGAGCTGCCGGAGACGTACCCCGTGGAGGCGCTCCAGGGGAAGCCCGCGCGCTTCCTGGTGGACGTCCTGGCCGCCCATGAGGTGACGCTGCCACCGGAGAGCGCCCCCGAGTTCCTCGAGAAGCTCGGGCTGGGCGGCACGCTGGGCGAGGTGATGCCCCACCTGCGCGACGAGCTGGAGGACGCGGCGGCGGCACAGCTCTGGGTCCAGGCGCGGGACATGGTGCTGGACGAGCTGGCCCGGCGTGCTCCGGTGGAGCTGCCTCGCGCGCTGGTGGACGAGGAGCTGCGCCGCCGCTGGGTCCAGGCCGAGGGCCAGGGCATGCTCGAACACCAGTTCGACGTCGACGAGCAGCGGGAAGCGCTCGAGGGCTGGCTCACGGACCCCACCACGCGCGCGGACGTCGAGCGTCGGCTGCACATCGGCATCGTGCTGAAGGCCATCACCGAGGAGCAGAAGCTTCAGCTCACCCCGGAGAAGCTCGAGCAGTTGGTGCGCGACCAGTTGGAGCCCTTCGGGCTCACCGCCGCGGATGCGCACGCCGCCCTGCGCGAGTCGCCCGAGACGACGAAACAACTCGCCGAGATGGGCTGGTACCTGCTCGCGGTGGAGCACGTCATGAACAAGGCGAAGGTCACCTTCGAAGGCGCCGAGCAGGAGGGCTGAGGGCGCCCTCGCAAGGAGCGCGCGCTCAGCCTTCGCTGAACCAGAGCCCCGCGCCACCCGCGAGGCCCATGCCCAGGAACAGCGCGGCGAGCCCCCACGTCTGGGCGCGCGACCACCGGAGCGACTCACCATACCGGTAGCCGCACACCAGGATGAGCAGGGCGAACCCCAGACAGATTGACGCGGGCCCCAGCGCGACCAGCACCTTGCGCGGCGTCCCGCTCACGTCGAGGACAGCCAGCAGCAACAACGGCCAGAAGCCGATGACGAGCAGGCTGAGCACGAGCCCCAGCCCCCAGCGCCCTTCGGGAGAGGACAGCTCCATGAAGTCCAGGAAGCGCGTCCACCAGGAGCGGGGCGGCTCTCGATGACGTTGGGGGGCTGAGGGCTGCACGTGGGGCGGCTCCAGGGACGGGGTGCGGTGCACCTGGCAGCCTCTTCTAGTGCAGCCCGGGACGGTTCGCGGCTACTTTCCTTCCGTCAAGTCGGACACCGCCCTGCCTCGTCCAGGGTATCCACGGAAGCGGCGCAAGCCCACTTACGCCTTCTTCACGAACTCCGACTTGAGCCCCATCGCACCGATGCCGTCGATCTTGCAGTCGATGTCGTGGTCGCCGTCGACGAGGCGGATGCTCCGGACCTTGGTGCCGACCTTGACCACCGTCGACGAGCCCTTGACCTTCAAATCCTTGATGACGGTGACGCTATCGCCGTCCTGAAGCAGGTTGCCGTAGGCGTCACGCACCTCGCGCTTCTCTTCCCCCGGCGCCGCGGCAGCGACGGTCGACCACTCATGCGCGCACTCCGGGCAGACGTAGAGGCTGCCGTCTTCGTACGTGTAGGCGGAGTTGCACTTCGGGCACGCGGGCAGGGCGCTCATATCGGCTCCAGAGGAAGGAGGAGCGGAGGCATATACACGAGCAGCGAGCCGAAGGGCTCCCGTTCCACCAACAGAGCTCCTGATGGAACTGTCCTTCCGGAACACCCCGACCGCCGGAACTCCCGCACGGAAAGAAGATGCGCGGGCGTGCTTCCGTGTGCATAGAGAAACCCATGCGCCGTCTCCTTGGCTTCCCGCTCCTGCTTTCGCTCGCCCTGATGCAGGGAGCGTGTGACCGAAATGACCGCTATGACCGCCCCGGCACGCCGGTGCCGGAGACCCTGCGGGCCGAGACGCTGGCGGGAGAGCGCATCGACCGAGCGGCGCTGCTGGGCCGTCCCTGGGTCATCAACGTGTGGGCCCCAGGCTGACACGCCTGTGCTCGGGAGTTGCCCGAGCTCGAAGCCCTGAGGAGTGAGTACGAGGCGCGCGGCGTCGGCTTCCTCGCGCTCTCGCTCAATCCCAGTGAGGCGCGAAACCGCCAGACTGCGGCCGAGCTGGGAGTGCGCATGACCGTGGCCACGGCGAAGGGGGAAGTGCTGGGCCCGCTGCGCATCTCCACCGTGCCCGCCACCGTCTTCATCAACCGAGAGGGCGTGGTGGTGGCAGCCGTCAACGGCGAGCGCTCGCGTGGGTTCTACGCGCGGCGCCTGGAGGCGCTGCTCGCTGCGCCGTAGCGACTGGCGTCTACGGGAGGAGCCCCGCACAGCGGCCGCCCGCGATGACCTCCAGTCCCTGCCAGAGGGAGGTCAGGGATTGCTCACCCACGCGGCGCGCCACCTCCTGGCCCGCGGCGTCCAGGAAGAGGAACGTGGGAACGCCGCGAACGCCATATTGGGCCGCGGCCCGCCGGCCCTCCGCTGTCCCCACATCGAGGCGGAGAACCTCAACGCCCTTTCCCGAGCAGTGTTGCTCGGCCAGGGCCACCGTGGGCTCCATCCGCTGGCAGACGGGGCAGCTCTGGCTCACGAACTCCACCATCGTCGGGCGTTCAACCCGGGCCAGCGCGGACGGACCGATGAAGGATGGGACACTCCCCTCCTCCGGGAGCGCGCACGTGCCATCGCCACCTTCCTCGGAAGTGCACGCCGGCTCCGAGGCGGCCGGCGCGGACGAGGCGCGACGCTCCATCACGGGGGCGGAAGCCTCTCCCCCCTCCGCCGAGGGCACGAGCAACGCCAACGAGTCGGTGAAGAGCAGCACCCCCAACCCGGCGAGCAGCACCCCTGTGGCGACCTCGAACTTGCGCAGGTGCCGCTTCGCGCGCTCCATCCACCGCAGCGCAACCGGAGCGGCGGCCGCCACCAGTAGCAGCGGAACGGAGAGACCCGCGGCATAGGTGCCGAGGTAGAGCGCCCCCATGAGGGGCTCCGACGTGGAGGAGGCGGTATAGGTGAGCACTCCACCGAGCACCGGCCCGATGCACGGCGTCCACCCCAGGGCGAAGGCGGCCCCGAAGAGGAAAGCGCCCAGCAGGCTGCCACCCCGCCGCACCCGTCCGAGCAGGGGCCGCACCTCACCGTCCATCCAGGGAATCTGGATGAACCCAAGCTGCTTGAGCCCCACCAGGAAGAGCGCGAGCCCTCCGAACTGAAGGAGCCCGCTCCGATGCTCCGCGAGCAGCCCGCCCATGGCGGTGGCCGCCATGCCGAGCACGACGAACACGGAGCCGAGCCCCAACGAGAACGCCAGCGCCACACCCCATGGCCGCCGCACGCCGCTGCCCGCCTCCCGCAGCTGCGACAGGGACACACCCGCGAGGAAGGACAGGTAGAGCGGGACGAGTGGAAGGACACAGGGCGACAGGAATGTCAGCAGGCCCGCGAGGAAGATGCCGGGGAGGCCAAGGCTCATGTCCTCGAGGACACGGCCTCGAGCCGCGAAAGTTCCCGGCTTCGCGCCTTCAAGGAGCCAGGCGGGTCAGGCCGTCGACGAGTATCGGCGCCTCCATTTCGGAGACGGCCCATGCGGCCTGACGGCCCCTGCTCGATGCAACGCCAACGCGCTCACCGACAGGGGCTAGGACGCTTCGCGAACGAGCCATTCACGAAACGCCACCAACTTCGCGAGAGTGGCGCACTCGGGTCGGTAGACGACGTAGTAGGCGAGTCTGGAAGGGAACTCGACCTCCGGGAACAGGCGCACCAGCCGTCCGGCCGCGACGTCGTCATGCGCCATGATGCTGCGAGCCAGCGCCACGCCCTGCCCGTCGATTGCTGCCTGAAGTACCGCAGCGGAGTTGTTGATACGAAGGCCTCGCTTCGTCTCGACGTCCTTCACCCCCGCCTTCTCAAGCCAGGCATCCCACGTGGCGAATCCCGCCCGGGAATCCACGGAGCGGTCGTGGATGAGTCGTACGCCGCCCAGGTCCGAAGGCCGACGCAGACGGCGGCCCTGCCGAAGGAGCGCAGGGGAACAGACGGGATAGACCTCTTCGTCGAAAAGCTTCTCCGAGACCAACCCGGGCCAGTCCCCCGCTCCGTAGCGAACACCGATATCCACACCACGCGCGGCGAAGTCGAGCAGGTCGATGGACGCATCGAGCCGAACGTCCAGCTCTGGCCATGCGGATTGGAAACGCTCCAGGCGCGGCAGTAGCCACTTGGCCGCGAAGGCGGGGCTGACCGTCACCGTCAGCACCCCGACCGGCGAGCCTTCTTTCAGCCTCGCAACTCCGACGCTCAGCCGCTCGAACCCCGCGCGGATATCCGGCAACGCCCGCTGGGCAGCCTCAGTGAGGACCAACCGCTTGCGCCCACTCGTGCTCCGATGGAAGAGCGGCGTGCCGAGCGCCTCCTCGAGGCTTCGCACGAGTTGTCCAACCGCCGCCGGAGTCACGTGAAGCTCGGCGGCCGCGGCAGAGAAGCTCTCGTGCCTGGCACTCGCCTCGAAGGCGCGCAGGGCGTTGAGGTGTTCGGGCACATTCATGGGCGGTAAAGATTTCCTTTGCTGGATGCCAAGAACATCTCGATTGCCGCCACGAGGCCCCGGGAGCATGAATCCTTCGTCGCCCCAATGTGAGGAGCGTCTGACGCGCCGGCATTGGCTCGGAGTGGAGCCCAGAGCCGACGTCGAGGCAACCCCACAATGGATAGTTGTTCTTTCACGTAACACAGACATCAAGACGGAGGAAACCGATGGTCTACCTGCAGATCACCCTGCAAATTTCTCCCACCAACCGGCCCGCGGCCGCCGACGTGTACAAGCGCTACAAGGCGCCATTCCTCGAGAAGGTCGTCGGCGCAAAGTTGAAGGAGTTGCTCGTGCGTGACGAGGACGTGCAAGTGCTCCATGGATTCGACACTGCGCAGCAGGCCAACGCCTACCTCCAAAGCGACTTGTTCACCGCCGACGTCGTGAGCGCGCTGAAGCCACTCCTCGACGCCGCCCCGGAAGTCCGCATCTACCAGGCCGCCTGACGCCTTCCATGTCGGGCCGCCGCCGACCGCGGCGGCCCGACATTCACCCAGGACCAGCAAAGGAGCACATTTCCAATGAGTGCGCGATTCACCAATCAGAAGCTCATCGTTGTGGGCGGTACCAGTGGGATGGGGAAGGCCGTGGCTCGTCTCCTCCTTGAGGAGGGCGGTCGAGCCGTCGTCATCGGGCATCGAGACGACAAGCTCCAGGCCGCCGTCGCGGAGCTGGCTTCGTCCGGCCCTGTGGAGGGCCTGCGCGCGGACATCACATCCGGCACGGAGAGACAGGCCCTGGTGGCCCAGTTGCAGAAGGACCACGCCGACGCGACGCTGCTGGTCAACGCAGCGGGTGTCTTCCTGCCGAAGGCATTCCTGGAGCACGAGGAGCGCGATTACGACCTGTACCTCGACATCAACAAGGCGCTCTTCTTCATCACGCAGGCCGTCGCCCGTTCCATGGTCGCGCTGCGCAAGGGGGGCGCGATTGTCAACGTCGGTTCCATGTGGGCCAGGCAGGCCATCCAGGCCACGCCATCCTCGGCCTATTCGATGGCCAAGGCAGGACTCCACTCGCTGACGCAGCACCTGGCAATGGAGCTGGCCGGACATGGCATCCGCGTCAACGCTGTTTCGCCCGCTGTCGTCGAGACCCCCATCTACGAAGGCTTCATCCCAAAGGAGCAGGTTCACGGTGCGCTCCAGGGGTTCAACGGGTTCCATCCACTCGGCCGCGTGGGCCGCGCAGAGGATGTTGCGCAGACCATCGTCCATCTGCTGTCGAACGAGACTTCTTGGGTCACCGGCGCAATCTGGGATGTCGACGGCGGCGTCATGGCAGGACGCAACAAGTACAACTGACCTCTGGAGGGGCCCCAGGCCCGGACTTCTCGAAACGTGTGGTCATCACGCCAGCCCCATATCGGTGGGTGGCGTCACCCCAGGGCAGTGTCGAGCGGATGATGCTCGACCGCCTGAGGGGAGAACAGGCGCGAGCAACCAGCATCGTGCGGTACGCCAAACGCTCGCGGTTTCCGCGGCATGCGCCCCCAGGCAGCGAGGAGCTCCTCGCCATGTCGGGGACGTTCTCGGAAGAGGGGGCACGACTATCCAGCATCCTCGCCGACGTCCGGCCACTCATCGAAACGATGCCACTCGAGAAGGCAGGCGAGGCATATTCCCGAATGAGGTCCGGCGAGGCGAGGTTTCGGATGGTGCTGACGATGAAGGGGGCCCGCTAATGGGTGGCCTGGCGAAGCACGCGGCGTTCCTTGATGCCCTGCACAACGCACCGCGGATACTCACCGAGGGCTCCGTGGTCGAGCGCCTGCGCCGCCACCCCGCGGGCCTGTTGGACCCGCACGTGGCCAACGCGAGCCTCCTCTTTGAGCCAGAGGGACGCGAGGCGCTCGCAGCCATCTACCGTAACTACCGCGACATCGGCCTGCATCATGGCCTGCCCACCCTCCTCCTCACGCCCACCTGGCGCGCGAACGCGGAACGGCTCGCGCGCGCGGGCCTCGCTGGCCGGGACGTCTTCACCGAGGCGGTGAGGCTGCTGGCGGGCCTGCGCGATGAGCTCGGCGAGCGGGAGACGCGTGTCTTCATCGGCGGGCTCGTCGGGTGCCGCGGGGATGCCTACCAGCCCGCGGAAGCACTGCCCCGCCAGGAGGCGGCAGCCTTCCATGCGCCCCACGTGGAGGCGCTCTCGCGTGCTGGAGTGGACTTCCTCGTGGCCCAGGCGCTGCCGGCCCTCTCGGAGGCAGAGGGCCTCGCCCTGGCGATGGCGCGCACCGGGGCGCCGTTCCTGCTGAGCTTCGTCCTCCGCCCCACCGGGACGCTGCTCGACGGGACCCCACTGGCCGAGGCCGTCGCGCGCATCGACGCCCTGCCCGACGCGCGCCCAACCGCGTACATGGTGAATTGCGTCCACCCCTCCGTCTTCCGCGAGGGCCTATCGCACCAACTGGCCGCCTCGCCCTCCCTCGGCGCGCGGGTGGTGGGCCTGCAGGCCAACACCTCTCGACTCTCGCCCGAGGAGCTCGACGGGCGCGCGGAGCTCGACTGCGCGCCCCCGGACGCTTTTGCGCGGGAGATGGCTCGCGTCCATGCGGAACTCGGCACACGCGTGCTCGGCGGGTGTTGTGGCACCGACGAGCGGCACATCGCCGCGCTCGCTGGCATCCTGGCAGAAGGCACGCCAGGCGCTCTGCCCCCATGACGACAAGCTCGCTGTGAACTGCCTGGCCCCGGGCGGCCCCTGGTGCCAGTGGTGCCATGGACCGCCCTCTGCTCCCCGCTCAGCTCCAGCCAACGCACGCAGGGTGAACCCGAGAAGGACTCGTCGAGTCCTGAATCAGGAAGCGACCATGCACATCAGGGCGTCTTCTCGCTTGAGAGGAGCATTGACATCACGACATCATGATGTCGTGATGTCATGATGGGTGCCACGCGTGAATCCAACCCCCTTTATGCAAAAGTCGAACTGACGCTTGCGTCTGAAATCGCAGCTGGCGTCCTCCCTCCTCGCAGCCAACTTCCCACGGAAGACCGCTTGATTGAGCGGTTCGGCGTTAGCCGAACGACAGTCCGAAAAGCGATCGAGAACCTCGTGGCTCGTGGCTTGGTGGAGATCCGGCGCGGCGTAGGTACCTTCGTCGCGCAGCCCAAGATCATCCAAGAACTGACCGAGCTGACGGGCTTCGTCGAGGACATGCAGGCACTCGGCCGCACCCCGACCGCTCGGCTCCTGGATAGTCAAATCGTCCCAGCTGATGCTGACGTTGCCCGGCAACTCGCCGTGTCGCCCGGCAGCCTCGTCATGCGTATCCAACGCGTGCGGCTCGCCGACGGCTTGGCCATGTCCTTCGATGAAACCTATCTGCCGCGCGAGCTAGGGGAGAAGATCGTCACCCACGATCTGGAAACCGAGCCAATCTTCGCGCTGCTCGAAGAACGATACCACCTGCCACTGATTGAGGCCGAATACCGGCTTGAAGCCATCACAGCCACTCCGACCGTTGCCCAGGCCCTCGCCGTGGAGCCCGGCAACCCGGTCTTCCTGATCGAGCGCACGTCCTATACCGAAGGGTCTCGCCCCATCGACTACGAGAGGCTCCACTATCGCGGCGACCTCATCAGGTTCATCACTCGCTTGTCCCGGCGTCCACGCGTACGGTCATGAGCCGGAGACACGTCAATGAACTCCACGATGGTCTTCTGGCTGTTCGCGGCCGCATTTGGCGCGAGTGCCCTCGGCGGTGTGCTTGGCATGGCCAGCGGCATCTTCATCGTGCCAATCCTCACGCTGTTCTTCAGCGTCGACATTCACGTGGCGATCGGCGCGAGCATCATCTCGGTGATTGCCTGTTCGTGCGGCAGCGCTGCGCCGCTCCTGAAAAGGCGCCTGACCAATATTCGGCTTGCGATCGTCCTTGAGACAGTCACCACACTCGGCGCGCTGACAGGCGTGTTCCTGATCGGCATCGTCTCGAATTCGTTTCTGTACGGCCTCTTTGCTTTTATCTTGGCGCTATCCGCAAAGCAGATGCTAGCGCGGCGGCGCGAAGTGGAAGTGGTCGATACCAACGGGCCGAACGTGAAGAGTCTGGCCACGGTGCTACGCCTGCATTCGAGCTTTCCCGACCATGCATCGGGCCGCGACGTGCCTTATCAAGTTGGTCACGTGCCGATCAGCCTGGCGCTGATGTACGGGGCTGGCGTGATTTCGGCGCTGCTCGGCATCGGCTCCGGCGTGCTCAAAATCCCTGCCATGGATACCGCCTTGCGGCTGCCCATCAAGGTCTCGTCTGCCACATCGAACTTCATGATCGGCGTGACGGCCGCAGCGAGCGCTGGCGCCTACTTCGTGCGAGGCGATATCGACATCGGCATTGCGGGGCCTGTCGCACTTGGCTCAGTCGTCGGGGCGCTCGTCGGGGCGCGTTTGCTGATGAGGCTGCCCGCTGAGAAGATTCGCATCTCCTTCGTGGTGATCCTCTCCCTGCTTGCAGTTCAGATGCTCCTGAGCGCCCTGGGTGTTCAGTTCCTTGGAGGGTCGGCATGAAGTCTACGACCAATCGCCTTGCTCGAAGCGAGCAGAGCATCGCCGGACTGCTTTGGAACGGTACTTGGCTTGCTTCAGCGCTCGTTGCCGCCGGGATGGCCTTGGGCGCGACACATGACTTCTGGAGTGTTCTCGCCCCCAGCCTCAGCGGCTACGACGTGATGAAAACCGGTGTGGCCGTGTTCATCATCTTGCCCATCGCGCGTGTGGCGCTGATGCTGGTCATGTCCCTGCGCGAGCGCGACTACATCTATACCGCGATTTCGGTGTTCGTCCTGGCTGTCATCGCGGCCGGGGTCATGGTCGAGCTGTGAGCCTGTGACATGCTCCCGAAAAATGGACCGGATTGAGAGTGGGCCCTCCACTGCGGGAACGTAAGGGACGCAAGCAGGAAGCGAGAAGCCACCTTATCCAGTCTTGCGCGACAGGTAGTAGACGTTCCCGCCTGCGTCCGTGTGCGTCGCTTCCAGCGTGAGCCTGTGCGCGCGCAGCAGGTCGCGATACCCGTCGACGCTGTACGAGTGATAGCGGAACGGCACGTCATTCATCGGCGCGCCGTCGATGGAGCCGTGGACGTCGCCCGAGGTGAAGAGGAACGCGGCGCCAGGTTTCAATGCCCTCGCGATATTGGCGATCGCCTGTTCCTGCTCTTCGTGGCGCAGGTGGAACAGGACTCCCCACGCGATCGCGGCGTCGAACACCCGCTCCTGAAGCTCACACGACTGGATGGGCGCACAGCTCACGGGCACGTGGGGGAAGTTCACCTGAAATCGCGCCAGCAACTCGCGGGAGCTATCCACGCCCATCACGTGGCAGCCATGCTCCAGCAGCACCCGCGTCAGCGGCAGTCCAGTGCCGCAACCGACGTCCAGCACCCAGGCATCGGCCGGAAGTGACGCCGCAAGCGCTGTCACTTCCGGGACGCCCATGCGGCCTGCGCGTTGGGATGCATACCAGTCCGCGATCAAATCGTACTCGTGCACGCATCAACCTCGCCTTCGGCAATATGTTCTAGGGTGAACGGCCATCGCACCACGCCCTCCATCTCAGCACGTCGATGGGCGCACGGCCCTCGCGTCGTCACAGTTGGGTCACACCCTCAGGGCGAGACTCGCGAGCGGAGGTGACTCATGTCCCATTCGCTCTGAATGGTGGCTGCGAGGTCTCCTGGGAGTCTCGCCGGTGCCACTGTCCCCAGTGGGTTGCGAGCCCACGGCTCCGGCGACGCCCCCTCGAGGCCACGAGCCGATGACCGCGCGAGGCTTGACCGTGTCCGAGTTGGCGGGGGCGACTCCACTCCGCCTCCACATGCTTCTTCCGCTCCCATAGAGCCCGTCGAATCATCGCAACGACACACCAAAGAAACGCGAGGACATATGAATATCACGCTAGGTAGGGCCACACTGGGCGCCGCGCTTCTGGTCGGCTGTGGAGAGAGTCACTCGCCGCCGGCGGACACACCTTCGACTACGCAACGCAGCACCACGTGTACCGCGAGGGTGACGGGCGCCATCACCGCGACAGCCGCGTGCCCAAGAGGCTCGCTCATCCACTCCAAACGATTCAACACCTTCTCGTTCCTCCTCGATCCCCTCGTGGAAGAACCCATCGTCCTCCAAGTCGGCACCCGCGTGCGTCAGAAGCCCGAGACCGGCACGTTCACGGGGCCATCGGAGTCGGTCGACTGCGGTGTCTTCATAAGTTCGAATGACCGGCGATGGGACTCGGAACACGAGGAAGGCAGCCAAACGGGCAGCTGCACCTTGACACTCACGGCGATAGCGGCCGCCGACGATGGTACCTCCAATTTCCCCGTGTACTGGGCTTGGGGCACGATGCGCGCACGCCTGATGGAGCTCGACCCCACGGAGGGTTCCGGCTCTGTCGAGGTCGAGTTCGACTTCTCCGAGTAACAGCGAGGATGTCAATCCCGGAGTCCATCCCTCGCTCATAGTCATCATCGTGGTGACGCCGCCGGAAGCCTGCCGGAATAGTTACACAGGGAAGTCACTTCCGCCTTACGAGCGAAGCGAACCATGGCTCGACAGTCCATGCCCCCTCTGGCTTTCGAGACGTCTCGGTCGCGCAGAAGATGCTCCGGTGTCATGGCATGTCTTCCCTGCCCACCGCATCTCCACGTACGCACCGCGAAGGCACGGTGCCACCTTCGGAGAAGCGGGGCCATGGCAACCCCCTTCGATAACCCCTCGAGAGAACACGCTGCCTCGGCCGTGGCGCCGCATGGCACACCGACTGCTTCGCGAGGTAGCACCCATGTCCTTCTCGTCCGACCCAGACCATCCCGATCCCGGAGCCGACACATGCACCGACTACTTCCGCTCATTGTGCTGTTCCTCATGGCCTGCGGCGACAAACCTGGCAAGCCGCCACCTGCCGAGCCAGGGCCATCGAACGCTCCCATCCAGGGCTCGCTGACAGTCCACTCGCGACTCTGGGAGGACATCGGCGACCCGAGCCAGCTCGTCGGCATCTATGTCCTGCTTGGGGATGGGAGCCGGTTCCGGCAGCCACTCGGCCAGGATGGTGTCGCGCGCTTCGTGGATCCCGACATCCAGGGTCCACAGGATGTCACCCTGCTGGCGGTTTCCACGGAGAAGACCTTCGCCGACACCTACCTCGCCCTGGAGCAGCCAGAAGTCTGGCTCCAGCAATACACGAAAGAGGATACCGGAGGAGTGACGGGACAAGCCACCCTCAAGGGGCGCATCACCGGGAGGACCAGCGTCGTCCAAGATGTCATCGTCGCGAGCGCCGACCAGCAGGGCCATGGCAACTCCACGAGGGCGGCAATAGACGGCTCGTTCGAAATTGATATTTCGGGGAGCGGAGTCATGCCTGTGCATCTCTTTGCCATGGAGTACGTGAAATCGACACGTCGTTTCGGACTCAAGAGCAACATCACGCTCCAGGCCGGGCAGACACTTGACGACGTGGAGATCGCCCTGGACCGCGCCGAGGACCAGTTTCAGCAGGTCAACGTGGAGAACATCGAACCCTACGGCACGGAGGCCCTCGTCACGATGGATTACAAACTCGGCACCATGTACCTCTTCAGCAGTATGGCGACCGGCGCTCCGCCGCTCCAGCTTCCCTCGATGTCGCTCACCCCGCCATTCGACCTCCTCCGGGTGGTCACGACAGTGATCGTGGGTTCCGATGGAGCAGCTGGAGTCACCTCCGCGAGCGCAACGGTCCTCACGGAGGGCGGCTCGTCCCCTGTCGTGACAATCCCCCCTCCCCTTCAACTCACCTCGATTCCACTCGGCACCATGGAGGCGCCGGCCGTCGCTCGGACCGAGGGATTCACGTTGGCGTGGAACGTGGTCCCCACCGCGCAGGTGGTGCATGCGTATCTCAACGCTCAAAGCAGCGACCACCAACTCGTCTGGAGATTGACGGCCCCTAGCAACAGGACATCGTTCACGCCATTCGAGCTACCCGCGGAGCTGTCGCCTGTAACCCGACTCCCTCCAGGGCTGGCATCCCTCTCGATGTCGGCCAAGAACAACGGTGCGGACCGCGCCTACGCGGATCTCTTCAAGCAGTACGAGTCCCCCATCCAACAAGGAGGGACGTGGTCCCTGTCTCGGCAAGGCTTTGTGAGGCTCGTTGAGTGAAAAAATGGCCGGAGTAACGATTCCACCCCTGAATCCGGTTGCTCCGTCACGGCGCGCACGGGTCTAGCGAAGGCCCGTGCTGGCGAAGCGGAGGCGGAATCGCCCTCAAAGGCTCAGGGCGAGCCATGAGTTGCGCTCTACCCGCTGTCATCGCTCCCGGCTCCTCAATGCCTGCAGATGCTCAACCGTCGCCGTGACGCCACCGCAGACGATCACCGCGATGCGTGACGCGGCGGCAAGCACCGTCGATGCCGCGTCGAGCGCGGCCAGTGCGGCCCCGCACGCGGGCTCCACCAGAATCCGGTGTTCGTCGAGAAACCGCAGTGAGGCGGCCACTGCTGCCGCATCGGACACAACGATGTTCTCGACCGCATGGCGCGTCGCCCACTCAACCGCCGCGTCGCAAGGCCGCTTCGCGCCGAGCGACGTGGCGACACTCGTAATCGCAGGCAATTCGACTGGCCGACCCTGCGCAATCGAGCGCGCATAGCAGTCCGCGCCTTGGGTCTCGGCCGCGACAACCGGCACATCGCCCCAGCCATTGCGAACCAGCCCTTCGAGAACGCCGCACAGCAACCCGCCGCCGCCAACTGCCAGCACGACGGCGTCGGGCTTCGGTCCGGCTTCCGCCATCTCGTCGATCATCGTTGAATGGCCCTGCCACAGCTCTGGCTCGTCGAATGGATGCACGAACGCGTCATGAGGGCTGAGCACGGATTGCGCAAACATGTTCGCCTCTGCCCAAGACGCACCGTGGACGAGCAACTCCGCGCCTTCGAGGCGGATCAAGTCGCGTGCGCGCGCGGACGTGCTCTCCGGAACAACGACGAGCACCGGCACGCCGAGTTCGCGCCCCGCATAGGCAACCGCAATGCCCGCATTGCCGCCCGACGACGACACGAAGCGACGGGAGCCTGCCGCGCGCCGCGCGTCACATACCGCACCGACGCCGCGCAGCTTGAACGAGCCGGATGGCTGCATCGCCTCGAGCTTGAACAAGACGTCTTTGCCGAGCCGGCGAGATGCAGCTTGCGAACGGATGTAAGGAGTCTGAATATGAAGTGGCATAAACGCAGTGCGACAAACGTCCGAAACATGCGGACAGTTATCGTGGCACTGGACAACCTAAGCTGCGCCACTCATACTTTCCAATACTCTTCAGTGCAGACCGTCATGCCTATTGAGCATATCGACGGAACGGACAGTCATCTCATGCGACAGGTCGAACTGCGCCATCTGCGCTACTTTGTGGCGGTCGCTGAGGCCGGCAGCATGATGGCCGGCGCCCGCGCAGTCGGGATTGTTCAACCCGCGCTTTCCCGGCAGATCCGCGAGCTTGAGGAAGCGGTCGGCACCCCACTACTCATCCGCCGCTCGACGGGCATCGCACTCACAGCAGCCGGCGCGAGCTTCCTGCAAGACGCGACGCGCCTACTCGCCGAGCTGCAGGGCAGCCGCGAACGTGCGCTGCGCAGCGCGGCTGGGCAGCTCGGCGAGCTGCGTCTCGGCGTGCTACCGAATTACTTCCCGTTGCCGATGGTGTCGAACGTCCTCAAGGCCTTCCGGAGCGCCTGCCCGGACGTAAGGCTGTCAATCACGCCAATGCTATCAGCCGAGCAGGCGACTGCGATATCACGCGGCGATCTCGATGGCGGCATCATGGCGTGGCGACAGAGCGAGGCACCGCATCTGTCAGGCATGCGGCTGCTACGCGACCGATTCGTGCTCGCGATGCTATCCACACCGGGCCAGCGCTTCCGCGCGCCTCGTCAACTGGCCGAACTCGCAGGCGCGCCGTTCGTTTGGTTCGACCCACTACGGTCCGCAGCGCATCACCGGTTCTTGCTCGAGCAGTGCCGGCGGGCCGGCTTCACGCCGCGCATCGCGCAGGTCGGCAGCGACATCCCGACGCTCATCGGACTCGTTGCAGCCGGAATGGGCTACGCGTTCGTTCCGGAGAGCATTTCACCGACGTGCCCGCGCACGGTGCGACTGGTCCCGATTGACGAGCTCGACGGCCGCTTCGACGTCGAATTCGTGTACGACGGCCAAGCGAACTCGCCGGTCGTGCAGCAATTCCTCGCGGCGCTGCGCACGACCGCTAACACATGAGCAGGCCCCCGCTGGAGGTCGCAGCATCGACAAGCGCTGCATGTCACGTGGGACACAAGATGGCGACCGGCGCTCGTGGGAGCGGCAACTGCCAAACAGGTGCTCCAACTGATAGGCTACCCTCGGTGGTGGCCACATCCTCGCGGTCTCCTTCTCCTTGCGATGCAGCTCCCGCTCGAGTTCCTTGACCCGCTTCTCGGCGGCGGCCAGGCACTTACGCTCCTTGGCTGGCAGCGGATCGCTCGCCGTGCCTGAGAGCTCACCCACGGCTCCCTTCGAGTGGTCAGCTCGGCACGTCAGCCGAGGCGACAGCATCCCTGACACAGGGGCACGTGCCCTGGCCAAGTGGGGCTCGGGAGTGGTTGTCGAGCGCCTAGTGCATGCTCGCGGCGGCCATGGCGGCGAACGACACGTCCCGCCCTGCCCGCTTGGCCTCTAGCAACACAGCGCTGTTGATGAGCCCGACATGGGAGAACGCCTGTGGGAAGTTGCCAAGCTGGCGGTGCAGCCCGGGGTGGTACTCCTCGGCCAGGAGCCCGAGGTCGTTCCGGATGGAGACGAGGCGCTGGAACAGCGCCCCCGCCTCGTCGAGGCGCCCAACCATGGTGTAGTTGTCGACGAGCCAGAAGCTGCAGATGAGGAACGTGGCCTCATGGCCCGCCAGTCCGTCCACGCCCGTCTCGGTCAAGTAGCGCTCCACCAACCCAGCCTTGGTGAGGCCCTTCTCGATGGCGGCGACGGTGCCCAACATGCGCGGGTCATCCGCACGCAGGAAGCCCATGTGCGGAATCAGGAGCACGCTCGCGTCGAGGGCGTCCGAGCCATAGGACTGCGTGAAGGCTCCCACGCGCGAGTTGTAGGCACGCGCCAGGATGTCGGCGCGGATCTCCTCGCGCAGCGCGCGCCAGCGAGGCAGGCGCTTTTTCAGCTTCTCCGGCGCGTTGGCACCGAACTGCTCGACGAAGCGGACGCCTCGATCCACCGCGACCCACGCCATGAGCTTCGAGTGCGTGAAGTGAAGCTGGCGCTCGCTGCGGATCTCCCAGATGCCCTCGTCCGGACGCTGCCAGCTCGTCTCCACGAAGTCGACGAGCACCTTCAGCGTGTCCCAGGGGAGTGAGCCGGCCTCCGGCACCCCGTACACGCGCGCCTCGTACATCGCGTTCAGCGTTTCACCATAGACGTCGAGCTGGAACTGGCCGTACGCGCCATTTCCGATGCGCACCGGCCGGGACTCCTCGTAGCCGGGAAGCCATGGCAGCTCGACCTCGGGGAGACGGTGCTCGCCGGCGACGCCGTACATGATCTGCGCCTCAGCCGGAGCACCAGCGACGGCACGCAGCAGCCAGTCGCGCCAGGCCCGCGCCTCATCGAGGTAGCCTCCCCGCATCAGCGCCTCGAGCGTGAGGGATGCGTCTCGAAGCCAGCAGTAGCGGTAGTCCCAGTTTCGGACTCCGCCGAGTTCTTCGGGGAGCGACGTGGTCGGTGCCGCGACGATGCCTCCGGTCGGCTCATAGGTGAGCGCCTTCAAGGTGATGAGCGAGCGCACCACGGCGTCGCGAAAAGAGCCCTTGTATCGGCACCGGCTCGCCCATTCACGCCAGTACTGCTCAGTCCGCACCAGGTCCCGCTCCGCATCGACCGGGTGCCCCGGCGCAGCCATGTGCGACGCATAGAACGTCAGCGAGCAGGGGAGCCGCTCACCCGCGCGGACGACAAAGTCCGCTTCCAGGCGGGACTCATCCCAGTCCGGTACGAGCGGAACCGGGCTGCTGTATGCGAGCGCATCCGGCCCCGAGGTCAGGGTGGCGCGGTGGCTGTTGCACTGAATCCAGGGGGTCAACTTGCCATAGGCAAAGCGCACCCTGAGGTCGGAGTGCATTGGGACCTCACCTTCGAGCCCCTCGACGATGCGGATGATGTCGTGCTCAGTCTCCCCCGGAGGCATGAAGTCGATGATGCGCGCCCGGCCGCCGTCACAGGTAACCTCCGTCTCCAACACCAACGTCTCCGGCCGGTAGCGTTGCTGGACGGCTCGGACCTCCGCCGCGGGCCGGAGGCTCCAGTAGCCATGCTCGTTCGTGCCGAGCAACTTGGCGAAGCAGGCATCGGAGTCGATGCGCGGCAGGCACATCCAGTCGATGGAGCCGCTCCGTGATACCAGTGCAATGGTCGTCAGGTCGCCGATAAGGCCGTAGTGCTCGAGGGGGGATGACATGTCTGGACATTGGGATGTGAGACGGGCTCGCGCAACGCTCCGCCCCGGCGCACCCGGGCAGCGGAGTGAGCCTCAGCCGCGCCGGCCCGCCATCACAAGGCCCCGGGCCGGCGGCGGAGCAGGCCCCGGGCCGGAGCCCCAGGGCTTCTCACTCATGAAGCCAGCTGAACCACCTGCTTGATGCCACCGGGTCCCGTGAGGAGCGCGGGCGCCTCCTGGATGGGAACCCGATGGGTCATGAGGGCGCGCACGCTCTGAGGGAACAAGAACATCGCTTGCTCCAGCTCGCGGAGCGCCAGCTCGTAAGCGCTCCGGCTCGCGTTCACAGTCCCGAGGAGCAGTTGGTTCCTCAGCACGATGTTGCGCATCAGGGTGTCCGTATCCACGGGGTTCGAGCCGCCGTGCGCGGGAATGCCTGTGAAGATGAACAGCCCATTGGGCCCCAGCGCATCAAGGGCCGCGAACGCGACCTTCGACACGCCCACAGCCTCGTAGATGATGTCGAACGTCCCGACCTTCTTTCCGAGCTCCCCGAGGAGCACGTCCTGTCCGGAGACGTAGGTGGCACCGAAGGAGCGGATGAGGTTCGCGCGCTCGCTGGCCGCGGGCTCCAGGGAGTAGACGAAGGTGTCAAAGTGGTTCACCACCATGCTCATGGCGCCCAGGAGCCCCACCGGTCCGGCGCCGAGTGCCAAGGCTCGCACACGCGCGCGCTCCCAGGGCAGCCTCCGCTGGATGGCCTGTACCTGCTCCGCGGCCTTGGCGGCCACGGAGAGCGGCTCCACCAGCACCGCCACATCGGAGAGCTTGCGGGGCACCACGACCAGGTGCTCCTCCTCTTCCACCACCCACTCCTGGAGGAAGCCGTGCGCCGCCTTGATGCCCCGCTCCCGGAAATCCCCCGTGACACAGAAGTCCTGACGCTCCGCGCGACAGGGACGGCAGCGCGCATGGGGACAGGGCCGGCGAACGGTGGGGACCACGAGGTCTCCCTCGCGGACCAGGGTGACGTCCGGGCCCGTCTCCACCACCTCCGCGAGCGCCTCGTGCCCGAGAATGAGGTGGTCGGAGTCCGGAGGAGGCGTCCCGTATTCAAAGGCGCCGATCTCCCGGTCCGTGCCGCAGATGCCCACTTCGAGGACCTTCAGGAGCACCTGGGAGCCCGTCACGGGCCGAGGCTCCGGCGGGTCGACGAGGCGAACCTCACGCGTCCCTGGAAACACTGCCACCGCATGCATGCCGCACCTCGCTCAATGACGGGTATGTCTTTCAAATAGGCACGCCCTCGCGATGGAAAGCAGGGGCCGGACAGCCGCACCGTGCGGCAGTTCCACGCCCTCGTCAGCCGAGCAGCGCGAGTCGGCTCCCTGCCCCCGCCAGGCGACAGCTTGATTCGCAGGTGAGCGGTGCACACCGATGTGCCAGGGCGACGAATGACACGAAGGGGGCGTTTCGCAGCCAGGCATGGTGGGACAACGGTGCAAACCCGAAGAGGCCCTGCCCACCGGCCGGGCGCTCATCCGCCCACGGCTGCAATTCGACGATCGGGCGGCGGAGCGACACCGCCGATGCACCATCCATCCTGACGCCAGCCCCGAAGCCGCGCCGCCCCCCGGATGAGCCCCCGTACGAAGGCAGCAATACGCACACGGAGGAGAGCCATGGAGTACGCATCGATTTCCTGCATTTCGGCCCCTGCCAGCCGCGTGGGCCTGGGTACCTGGGCCATGGGCGGGTCGCAGTGGGGCGGCGCCGACGACGACGAGTCGGTGCGGACCATCCACGCCGCGCTCGACCTGGGCATCACACTCATCGACACCGCGCCGGCCTACGGCTTCGGGCACTCGGAGGAAGTCGTGGGCAGGGCGCTCGCCGAACGAGGCGGGCGTGAGCAGGTCGTCGTGGCCACCAAGGTGGGCCTGGAGCGGCGCGGGGACGGCGTCATCCGCAACTCGTCGCGACAACAGGTCATCCAGGAGCTCGAGGTCTCACTGAGGCGCCTGCGCACCGACTACGTCGACCTCTACCAGGTCCATTGGCCGGATTTCTCCACGCCATATGAGGAGACCGCCCAGGCGCTGCTCGACCTCCAGCGCGCCGGAAAAATCCGCGCGATCGGCGTCTCCAACTACTCTATCGAGGCGATGGAGCGGTTCCAGCGTGTGGCGCCGCTCGCCTCGGCGCAGCCCCCGCTCAACCTCTTCGAGCGGGAAGCCCTGGAGGACATCATCCCCTGGTGCCGCACGAACGGCGTGGCCACCCTCACCTACGGCGCACTCTGCCGGGGACTCCTGACCGGGACGATGAACGAGAACACCCGGTTCGAAGGAGACGACCTGCGAAAGACCGACCCCAAGTTCCTGCCTCCGCGCTACGCACAGTACCTGCAGGCCGTCCAGCGGCTCGCGCAGTTCGCGCGCGAGCGCTACGACAAGGGCGTGCTCCCGTTCGCGGTCCGCTGGGTGCTGGACCAGCCCGGCGTCACGGTGGCGCTGTGGGGAGCCCGCCACCCTGGCGAGCTGGAGCCGCTGCGAGACGTGATTGGCTGGAGACTCGACGACGAGGCCCTGACGTACACGGACTCGGTGGTGAACGAGTCCGTGCCCGAGCCCGTAGGCCCCGAGTTCATGGCGCCCCCGGTGCAGCGTCCGGAAGAATCGGGCGAGCGGCCAGGGGCACCCGCCTGACCCACGCTGAGAGCATCCCGCGCTGCTGTCCGAGCCGAAGCCATTTCCTTGGCCGCCTCCGAGCGTTGGAGGCGGGCGGCAAGGGCATGGAGGAGGAGACGTTTCTCACGCTTCAGGACAAGCAGCGCGGACCTGATGCAGCTTCTCGACTGAACCGCGGGCCCCGGCGTTACCCGAGGCCCGTGACGTCCTGGCTCAGAAGCACCTTTCCGAGGTATCGAAGGACGAGTTCCCCACGTACTTGCAGGTGCAGTTGCTCACCTTGCAGTTGAACGAGGCGTTCTCCTGACAGAGCGAGTCCACCTTGCGCCAGGCCATGATGGGCATGTCCTCGAACTCGTCCTCGTGCAGGAACAGCGTGTCCCCCTTGACGGCGAACGCATAACGGAAGGTCTCGTTGAAGGCCTCCTCCCTGGTCCCGTAGCAGGAACTCGCCGTGGTGATGACCAGGTGGTTCCCATCCACCTTCCAGGTCCCCAGGATGTTCCCCCAGCTACCGCCCACCTTGAGGACGGACTTGCCCTTGAAGAGCAGGGCACGCGCGTCCTCAGAGCCGCGCTCCAGGCGGTACAGCCCGTCAGTCACCGAGCCGCCCTTCAGCGCGGGGGCGTCCGTCACCGGCGCCTGGTCCGACTCCCACGAGGTACACCACCCGATCGCGTCGCACTTGAGTGCGGAGTCCCCATCACCATCGCTCGTGTCACCACAACCCACCGCCAGCATGGAGAAAAGCACCAGGTACCGCGTCATCGCCTTCATGTCGTCCTCCCGAGGAGTCACGGTGGGGGAATGAACACCCCCTCCTGACAGGGAGAGACAGGCCGGGCGACACCGTTGCAGGAAATCGACCGAGCCCCTCCGTGACAGCGTCCCTGCGCCTCCCAGGCTCAGCGACTGAACCCCGGGTAGGCCCAGGGGCGCGCACCCAGCCTGGGGCCCGGATGCCCAGGGAGGGAAGGCGCGGGCCGCTGCCAGGATGGCGCCTGGGTGACGGGACGCCTTGCGCCCGGTCCGGGAAATTCGAACGAAGGCCTGTCACGCGCATCGCCCGTGCCGCCTAGAAGGAGCGAGGACGGCACGAGGCCCGTCCCAGAGGACCTTCTTGATGCAGACCGCTGTTGACTTCGCGCCGGAGCAGGAACAGGTCGTTTGCGTGGGCCGGAGGGCTCCTGCTCGTGCCCCGATGTCGCTGGGTTGACCGATTCACAGGGGAGCAGGGTGACTTCCCTCGAGGTACGGGCCTGAACCGGAAGCATTCAGCATGAGCGTGCGCACGGTCTCTGAACTCGATGCGCTGATGGCACGGCTCGCCGAGGGCGACCGGGTCGCGTTCACGCGTGTCTTCGAGTTGCTCTGGGGCCCCATCCAGAAGCTATGCCTGAGCCTGCTCAGGAACGAAGCAGACGCCGCTGACGCCGGCCAGGAAGCGATGCACAAGATTCTCGAACGCGCCTCCGACTTCGACAAGACCCGTCCGGCGATGCCCTGGGCCCTCGCCATCGCGGGCTGGGAGTGTCGGACCCTGGCGCGCCGCCGAGATCGCCGTCGCGAATCCCACGCGGACGCCATGCCCTCGTGTGCCGGACCTCACGCGGAGGAGGAGTTCCTCCAGCGAGACCTGACCGCCGCCGCGATGGCCGCCCTGGGAGAGCTCTCCGAGTTGGACCGCGAGGTGCTCATCGCCACGTTCTGGGACGAGGCCGCGTCGGTCTCTGGCGCCACGCTGCGAAAGCGCCGGGAGCGCGCACTGGACCGGCTCCGAAAGACTTTCAGGAGGCTCTATGGGCTCGACTGACATCCAGCTGCTTCAACGACGGGTGCGCCGAACCTACGAGCTCGCGAGGCTGCGACGCGCGCTCGTGGGCGTGCTCCCGATTGTCGTCGTCACCGCGATTGCCGCCCTTCTCGCGAGCCGGCCCGCGCCACCTCTCACGTTCGGCCTGGCGACAGCGCTGATGGGAGCGATGATGCTCTGGCACGGCCGCGATCCGCAGAAGGCGTTCCTGCCTGGCGTCATCGCAGGGCTCGTCCCGCTCACGCTCGCGCTCGGCACCGGCGCCCTGCACACCTGTGGCACAGCCAACTGCTCCTTCCTGTGCATCCCTGCGTGTGTGCTCGGCGGTGTGGTCGCGGGCATGGCCGTGTCGGGGGTCAGCCTCCAGCGCCGCGCGGGCCCCTGGTTCTGGGTCTCCGCCTCCGGACTCGCGCTCCTTACCGGCGCCATGGGCTGCGCGTGCATGGGCGCATCGGGTGTCGTCGGCCTTGGCATGGGCTTCGGAGCAGGGATTGTTCCTGGCCTCTTGCGTCGCGCTTTCGGCAAGTAAGACGCCTGAACAAACGCTTCTTGATTCTCGAAGGCTCGCCGATGCGCGGAGGCGCACCATCGCCCCGAACTTCCCTCGGAGCGCAGGCCTCCGCCAGGTCATGAGGCGTTCGGCCGCTCGAGAATCGTGAACTCCGACTTGGCGGAGACCCTTCAAAGGGAGACATGACGATGAGAGCCAATCTCTGGGCTGTAGCAGGACTGATGATGCTCGCGGGGGCCTGTACGCAGCAGGCCGCGCCCACCATGAAGATGACGCCAGCGCCTCCAGTCCTTGAACGGAGTGCGGGACAGCAAGGCCACCTCACCCTCGTCACGGACCGCAGCCTTGTCTGCATGGTGAACGACCAGCACATGGGCCAGCCGCAGATACCGGTCGAGGTCAGCGGGCGCACGTATTACGGCTGTTGCGAGATGTGCAAGGACCGGCTCGCGAATGATGCGACGTTCCGGACCGCGACGGACCCGGTGAGTCAGCGCCCCGTGGACAAGGCGACGGCCGTCATCGGCATCACCCAGGACAACTCCGCGCTCTACTTCGAGAACGACCAGACCTTCGCCGCCTACTCGCGTCAGGCTGCGGGGGCGTCCCGGTAGGTCTGCCTCCGCTGGGAAGTCCCGGACGCGGCCCACGAATGGTGCGGGCCGCCTCGTGAGCCCCGCAGCGTTGACCCCGTCGGCCCCCAACGACTCTCAAGGTGTCACGCTCCACGCCTGACGCGCCTAGGAACACGTCGAGTCGGCCAGTTCGCTCGCACGCATCCGCGGACGGCAGGCTCGGCGCACCTCGTCGCTGTGCGTGAATCATCAAGGAGAGGTCGTGTACGGGTTTGCATTGCTCTCGCGTGGCGCCGCCGCCATTTCAGGCTTCGGCGCCGTGCTCGCCGTTGCCTTATCTCCGGCCGAAGCCCTGGCACAAACGTTGACCCTGCGCGAGTCATTGGACACCGCGCTTCACAACTACGGCGACATCCGCGCGAAACAGTCTCGTCGTGACGCGGCCGAGCATGATGTGTCATACACCCGGAAGACCTACCTCCCCGACGTCGTGCTGTCGGCGCAGCAGACGTTCGGCACCGTGAATGCCCTGCATGGGACGCTCTATTCTCCTGGCGGCCCCTCCAATGCATCGACCAGTCCCCCGTTGCCGGAGCAGAACTGGAACGCGGCGTTCGGCGCCTTGTACTCGGTGCTCGTCCACTGGAACGTCTCCACCTTCGGCCGTCTCGACCGGCAGATTGAGCTGTCGGAGAGGACGCACGAACTGAAACAGCGCGAGCTCGAGCTCGCGCGGTTCCAGCATGGGGTTCGCGTCACCCGCGCGTACCTCAACCTATCGACCGCTCAGCGCATCACCCACATCCAGAAGCAGAGCGTGGCGCGCTTCGAGGTCGTGCTCGAGTCCGTCCAGAGCCACGCCGAGAACGGATTGGTCCCCGGGGTGGATGTCTCCTTCGCGCGCGCCGAACTCGCCAACGCCAGGGCCCTCCAGCTCAAGGCCTATGACGCCGAGCTCCTGGCGTCGAAGGAGCTTGCGGTCCTGATGGGCGTTCCGTTTCGCGAGTTCCAGCTCGAGCCGACGTTCCACCAGTCGACGCCCGAGCCTGGCGCGCCAGCGCACGTCGCGCCCGGGCATCCCGTCCTCGCGGAGCACGAAGGGAAGGTCCGCCGCAGCGAGCAGGAAAAGAAGGTGGCCGCGGCCGAGGGCCGTCCCACGCTCTTCGCCTTCGGAATGTTGCAGGGGCGCGGCTCGGGCTTTCGCTCCAACTACGCGCAGGACCCGGGCGCGTTCTCGAGCGGGTACCTCGGCGGGGTAGGCATCGATCGGGGCAACACCCTTGTCGGGTTGGGATTGAGCTGGAACCTGGCCTCCGTGCTGCGCAGCTTCTCCAGCGAGGCAGCGCGGGACGCGCGTACCCGCGCGCTCCACCAGGAGCAGGAGCTGGTCACCCAGGAGCTGGTTGCCCAGGCGCGCTTCGCCGAGCACAAGTTCGACCTGGCGCGAGAGGTGACCCAGCACGCCGTGTTGCAACGGGACGCCGCCACGGAGGGGTTCCGGCAGAGCAAGGCCCGCTACGACAGTGGGCTCGGGACGATTGTCGAACTCACCCAGGCGACGTTCTCCGCGACCCGGGCAGATGTCGACCTCGAGCTCGCCCAGAACGGCATCTGGCAGGCCCTTCTCCTCAAGTCGGCCGCGGCCGGTGACCTCAACGAATTCCTGCAGCAGGTCCGTGGAGTGAAGAAGCAATGAGCATCCTGAAGGTCTCCTTACGAAGGCCCATCACCGTACTCGTGCTGGTCGTCGCCATGGTCTTCTTTGGTGTGCGTGCGGCCGGAGACATCAAGGTCGACGTCCTGCCGGAGATGAACCTCCCTGTCGTGTACATCGCGCATACCTTCAACGGGTATACGCCGGCACAGATGGAGGGGTACTTCACGAAGATGTACGTGAACATGATGCTGTTCACGAACGGCATCAAGAACATCGAGACGAAGAACTCCCAGGGCCTGACCCTGATGAAGCTCTCGTTCTACGAAGGCACCGACATGGGGCAAGCGGTCGCGGAGATCAACGCGCTCTCGAACCGCTCTCAGGTGTTCCTGCCCCCCGGCGCGCCTCCCCCCTTCATCATCCGCTTCGATGCCTCTTCGCAGCCGGTGGGACAGCTGGTGTTCCGCAGCGAGAGCAAGACCAACAACCAGCTCCAGGACATCGCCAACTTCACCGCACGGCCGTTCCTCATCTCCATCCCCGGCCTCACGACGGCGCCCCCGTTCGGCGGCAGCCCGCGCACGATTGAAATCAACATCGAGCCGGAGAAGCTGCGCGTGCACAACCTCACGCCCGAACAGGTCGTGGAGGCCATCGCGCACCAGAACGTGACGGCGCCCTCCGGGAACGTCCACGTCGGCGACATCTCCTACATCACGCCGACCAACAGCACCCTTCGCGCCGTGGAGGACTTCGGGAACATCCCGCTCCTCAAGGGCTCGGTGGCGAACGTCTACGTCCGGGATGTCGCGACCGTGAAGGACGGAGCCGACATCGCCACCGGCTACGCCCTGGTGAACGGCAAGCGCTCCGTCTATCTCAACGTCGCCAAGGCGGGGAATGCCTCGACGGTGCACGTGGTGCAGCAGCTCAAGGAGTCCATCCCCCGAATCCAGAGCAACCTGCCCGACGACGTGCACATCTCCTACGAGTTCGACCAGTCCGTCTACGTGGTGGGGGCCCTGAAGGGGCTGATTGCGGAGGGCGTGCTCGGCGCGGTGCTGACGGGGCTGATGGTCCTGCTGTTCCTGCGTGACGTGCGCTCCGCCATCATCGTCATCATCACGATTCCCATCGCCATCATCTCCGGCGTGCTGTTCCTCAAGCTCTTTGGCCAGACCATCAACATCATGACCCTGGCCGGCCTGGCGCTCGCAGTTGGCATCCTGGTGGACGAGAGCACGGTGACCATCGAGAACATCCATCAGCACCTCCAGCGCGGTAAGGCAGTGGCGGTGGCGGTGTGGGACGCGTGCCTGGAGATTGCCTTCTCGAAGCTGCTCATCCTGCTGTGCATCCTCTCTGTCTTCGCGCCCGCCCTCACGATGGGCGGAATCCCCGGGGCACTCTTCCGGCCGCTCGCATTGGCCATCGGGTGCTCGATGGTCGTCTCCTTCCTGCTCTCGCAGTCACTGGTGCCGGTGCTGGCGAACTGGATGCTCAAGCAGCACGGTCCGCCCCCGGGTGGTGAGGGCGCCAGCCCCTCCCCAGGACGCGTGCGTCGCGTCATCGAACGCCTGCTTCCGCACAGGAGGTTGCTCGTCTCGGCAGGCGTGGGAGGCCTCATCGTCCTGGCGGTGGTGTCGCTCCAGCGCATTGGCAAGGACGTGCTGCCAAGAGTCGACTCCAGCCAACTCCAGTTGCGACTCCGCGCGGCGGAGGGAACCCGAATCGAGAAGACCGAGCAGGTCGTCCACCAGGCAATGGGCCTCATCGAAGAAGTCGTGGGCGCCGGGAAGGTCCGAATCTCCTCGGCCTACGTGGGCCAGCACCCCTCATCGTTCGCCATCAGCCCCATCTATCTCTACAACGCGGGCCCCCACGAGGCGCTCCTGCAGGTCGCCTTCGAGGGCGGCGTCGGCGACATCGACGCGTTGAAGGACCGCATCCGGCAGCGCGTGCGCGAGGCGATGCCAGAGGTCCAGGTCGCGTTCGAGCCCGTGGAAATCACGGAGAAGATTCTCGGTCAGGGCGCGCTGTATCCCATCGAGGTCCGGTTCTCCGGGATGAAGAAGAAGGTCAACGAGAAATACGCGGGGGTGCTGCTCGAGAAGCTCCGGGGCATCTCCTATCTGCGAGACCAGCAGGTGCAGCAGTCGCTGCGCTACCCGGCTCTGAACGTGGAGGTGGACCGGATTCGCGCGGCCCAGCTGGGCATCGACATGCAGGACGTCACGCGCTCCCTGACCGCGTCCACGTCGTCCTCGCGCTACACGTCCAAGAACATGTGGGTCGAAGGCATGATGGGCATCGCATACGACGTGCAGGTCCAGACGCCCGCGAGCGAGCTGAACAGCGAGCAGGACCTGGCGCAGGTGCCGCTGTTGAAGAACGCAAGCCGCCCCGTGCTCGGGGACGTGGCCACCATCACCCCTGGCATCGCGTACGGGGAGACGCACAACCTGGGGACCATGGCGTTCGCCTCGGTGACCGCGAATGTCCACGGCAAGGACCTGGCGCAGGCCCGGCGCGACGTGCAGGCGGCGATTGCATCCATGGGCGAGCTGCCCAAGGGCGTCAACGTGCAGCTGGCGGGACTCTCCGTCGTCCTCGACGACACCATGCGCAGCCTCGCAAACGGACTGGTGGTCGCGGTCCTGGTCGTCTTCCTGCTGCTCGCGGCCAGCTTCCAGTCGTTCCGGTTGGCCACCGTGGTCCTGACGGCGGTGCCGGCCGTCGTGCTGGGCGCGGTCATCTCCCTGCGACTCACCGGCTCCACGCTCAACCTCCAGTCCTACATGGGCATCATCATGGCCGTCGGTGTCTCCATCGCCAACGGCGTGTTGCTGGTGGCGAGCTCCGAGCAGCGCCGGAAGGCGGGCTCGAACGCGCCCCTCGCCGCGCTCGAAGGCGTATCGCTGCGCGTGCGCCCCATCTTGATGACGACGCTGGCAATGCTCGCGGGAATGCTGCCCATGGCCATCGGGCATGGGGAGGGCGGCGACCAGATGGCTCCCCTGGCGCGAGCAGTGATTGGTGGCCTGAGCGCGTCGACGCTGATGGTGCTGTTCGGCCTGCCGCTCGCGTTCGCCTGGGCGCAGGACGCGGTCCCTACGACGTCCCGGTCTCTTGACCCTACCGATGTGGAGAGTGAACACCATGCCATGGAAGCTGCCTGAAATGCGTACACGAGCGAACCGCTGGTGCATCCTGCTGACCCTCGGCGGGCTGGCGAGTGTGAGCGGCTGCCGGACCGCGGAGCCCTCCATGGAGGCCACCGTGCCCACCGCGCGCGCAGCCACGGAGACCTTCCGGGTCGAGGCATCCCGGCTGGCGTCGAACCTGCGACTGCCGGCCGAGCTGGTCGCGGACCAGACGGTGGACGTGTACGCGAAGGTCAACAGCTACGTGAAGCACCTCCGAGTGGATATCGGCGACATCGTCAAGAAGGGCGACCTGCTGGTGACGCTCGAAGCGCCGGAGATTGAAGCGCAGCTCGCATCCGCCAGGGCGCGGTGGGCCGCAATGGAGGCGCTCCATGTCGCGTCGAAGGCCAGCTACGAGCGCACCGTGCGGACCAGCGCGACCGAGGGGGCCGTGGCCCACGACGCGGTCGACCAGGCGCGGGCGAAGGAGCAGGCGGATGCCGCGCAGGTGGTCGCCGCCAAGGCGCACTACGACGAGCTCCTGGCCATGCGGAGCTACCTGGTGATGCGGGCCCCCTTCGATGGCGTCGTGACGGAACGGAACGTGGAGCTCGGGACCTACGTGGGCCCCTCGGGCCGGGGCTCGCACAAGCCGATGCTGGTGGTGCGGGCCGTCCAGAAGCTTCGGCTCCACGTGTCGATTCCAGAGGCGTACAGCCCCTATGTCCACCTGGATGAGACCGTGAAGTTCACCGTACGCTCGCTCCCGGGGCGCGAGTTCTCCGCGCGCATCACCCGGAGGGCGCGGGCGCTCGACGCGGAGCTCCGCGCGGAGCGAATCGAGGCAGACGTCGACAACCCGGACGGGGCGCTCCTGCCCTTGATGGTCGCCGACGCGAGCATTGCGCTCTCCTCACAGGGACCCACCGTCGTGATTCCCCGGACGGCGCTGGTGGAGAGCGGAATGGGCACCTACGTCCTGCGGGTGCAGGATGGCGCGGCGAAGCGTGTGCCTGTCTCGCGCGGCATGCGTGCCGGCGAGAAGGTCGAGGTGTTCGGCGCGATTGAGACTGGAGACGTGCTCGTGTTGAAGGCGTCGGAGGAGATGAAGGACGGAATGGCCGTTGCCGGTGGCTGAGCTCCGCCCAGGTCGGCCTGAGTCGTCAACTGGCCAGGCACCGGAAGCGGATGGGAGGGTGTGCATAAAGCTGCACACCCATCATTCGTCTCTTTGATTGGAATATTTCCAGGACCGCCATGTACAACCGCGCCTGTCGGCGGGCTGCTCGCTCCAAGCGAGGGGCCGCAAGACAACGCACACCTCCCGCTGGCGGCCGGGCCTCTGGGCACTCATTGGACGAATCATGTCGATGAGCCGTTCACTCGCATTACCTCTATTGCTTTGCCTGACCGCGTTGGGATGCTCGGACCCAGAACCGTCTTCTCCGACTCCCGACGCGGGCCCATTACCTGATGCGGGCCCATTACCCGACGCGGGCCCTTCTCCGGACGCGGGCCCTTCTCCGGATGCGGGGCCGGACGAGGACCCGGCCCTCCAGGTGCGCATCCAACGCATGCGACGGTACCACTCGCCCGGCGGAGTCGAGATGCGCCCCGAGGACTTTGAGAGGACGCCCATCTCCCTCTTCGTCGCGGACGGAACCTCGCTGAACGAAGTTCCGGGGAGAATCGGTGGCCCTGGAGAGTTCATCTTCTCGAACGTGCCGGACGGAACGTATTACGTAAAGGTGGGCACGGACTACGTCGTCACCCGCGCTCGTGACGTGGACCTGAGCATCAACCTCATGGGACGCCCCGATGTTCGGCTGCAAGACAGGTCATTCGCCTATGCGGACATCGCGCTGACTCACTTGGAACCCTGGCAGTACAGCCCCTTCCCAACGCCCCCCGAGGCGCCGGGCTCCTCGCTGGAAATCATGTCCGAAGAAGTTCCCCTCTCCGCGATTCTGGCGGTGTCTGACGGACTCGCCGAAGGCCAGACCTCATGGAACAACTCGGGTAGGAGTGTCGACAACGCGGACACTGTTCCAATCTTCGAACGAGAACGCGGGGATAGGATTTGGGTGCACCAGTACGCCCCGCGACAGGCCGAGGCGCTGCCCGATGGCACTCCACTCGGATACAGCGCCATCGTGCGTTCCGCTCAGCTGGCCCCGCTCGACTTCGACGGCACCCACCTGATGCCCATCCAAGGAAGCCTCCAAGCTGTGCCCAGCACGCATTCACTCTCCGTGGACTGGAAGGTCTCCGACTTCAAGGCCCTCGCCGAGCAAACGCATCCAGGCGCCCAGGCGCGTCCTCTCGTGCTCTCCATCGTCACCACCATCCCCGGGGAAGCGGATGTGAGGGTTCCCACGAATGGCCCCATCCTCGCGGCGATGTTGCGCCCACCCTCCATGGCGGAGGATGTCCAGACCACCCTCGTCTATGGCAACCCCTATCCCTCCAACCGGGATGTGCTGGTTCGTGCCTACCTGAGCCTTCGCATTCCCCGCGCGCCCGGGGCGAATCAGTTTTTCACCACCGGCTCAATTGCATGGGTGGACCGTGTTGCGAACCTCTCGGGCCAGCCCATTCGTCCCCTTGTACAACCGCCCCGTGCCTTGATGGTGGATGGGGCCGACGGATACCTCCCGAGAACGCTCACCAGCAGACCTCAGGTCATCTCCTGGCAGGCGCCTGCGGACGGCGCGCCCGACGGCTATGTCGTGTCATTCGGAGCCCCCTCTCGCGTGGGTGGCGAACGCATCTACCTCGCCGGGGACGCGACCTCCGTCGTCATTCCTCCGGACCTGCTTCCACCCGGCACCTTCTTTCTCCACATCGACGCGATTCGCTCGGAAGGCTATGCGCGCTCCGGACAGCCAATGACCGCGTATGACCATGTTCCGAGAGGCAGCGCGACCACGGTCAGCGGAGCGTTGACCCTCCCCGACTCCATTCACTGACGCCAGCGCTCGGCGGAGTCGGTGCTGGTACATCCGCACCGACTCCGTTGAGGCTGACTGTTCTGCTTTGTCTCAAGCGAAGTGGGGACGGACGGCATCAACGGCTTCACCCTGGAGCCGAAGCGCTGGAACGGCGACGACTTCTTCGACCCCGCAGCGTCAGGGTGGTCTCCGAGCACATCGCCAGCCTCGTCCCCGAGCACGGGATGACCAACGTGGAGCTCATCCCCACCGAGCGCGACGTCTGGGACCCGCTGCGGCGATTCACCGGCCCCACACACGAGCCCCCCTTCGCGAGCCTGCTCCGGGTGTGCCTCCCCGTTCGGCGTGAGGCCCTCCCCGTGCCGACCCCACGTTCGGTCGCTGCCTCATGCGTGCGTCCAAGCCCCCCTGGGCAGGGCGTCATCGCGAGTGAACGAGGCCCGTACGGTCATCGTTCCCCCTCGGGTCAATGCTACGCGAGCGCGACTTTGTACGTAGGCAAAGCATCTGCCTGTCCGCGCGACTGTCAGGGATGCGTCGTATGACTTGGCCTGCCGTCACGTGCGAGGCATGGACAAGCACCAACTCCGTGCTCCAGTGTGCGCGGCACCAACGCTCCTGACTCAGGGAAGAAGGCATGAAGACGAAGCTCGCCGCGGTGACACTGGTTGCATCCCTGCTCGCGTCGTCCGCCGCGTGGGCCGCGGTGACGGTGCGCTACTACAACCGCGATTCGCGCGACCACTCGTGGTCCGTGGTGTGTAGCGGCGTGAAGACGTCGGTGACGTTCGGCAAGAGCCAGACGGCCTCCGTCACCATCCAGGGCTCCGGGCCCTGCTCCGTGAAGACGGACGCGGGAACCGTGGTCCTCAAGGGCGGTGAAGACCTGGAAATCAAGGACGGGCGCATCCAGGTGAAGTGAGCCCCCGCCCGCCAGGAAGCATCAGCCTAGACTAAATCCGGACCATTTTAACCTACTTAGGCGCAGAATAATCTCAGGCCGGATTGAATCTAGCGCGAACTCGCCACATCCTGCATTGCGTCAGTCTTCCGAGTGGAGGCGCAATGAAGAAGTGGTTGGCGATGGCCCTTCTCGTGGGTGTGGGTGTGGCGGGGTTGCTGGTCGAACCGGCGGCGCAGGTGAAGCAAGGAGGTCCCATCAACACCGCGGACACGGCGTGGATCCTCACAGCCACCGCGCTGGTGCTGCTGATGACGCCAGGCCTGTCCTTCTTCTACGGCGGCATGGTGCGGCTGAAGAACGTGGTGTCCACGCTGCTGCAGAGCTTCATCGCCATGGCGGTCATCAGCCTGATCTGGGTGGTGGTGGGCTTCAGCCTGTGCTTCGGCGACAGCTTCCATGGGCTCATCGGCGACCCGCGAACCTTCTTCATGTTCAGCGGCGTGGGTGGTGAGACGCACCCGGACCTGGCGCCCACCATCCCCTTGATGCTGTTCGCGCTGTTCCAGCTCAAGTTCGCCATCATCACCCCGGCGCTCATCACCGGCGCGTTCGCGGAGCGCGTGCGCTTCAAGGCGTATGTGCTCTTCATGGTGCTCTTCACGCTCGTCATCTACGCGCCGCTGGCGCACTGGACGTGGCACCCGGAGGGCTTCCTCCGTCAGTGGGGCGTGCTCGACTTCGCGGGCGGCACGGTGGTGCACATGTCCGCGGGCTTCGCGGCGCTGGCCGGCGCGCTGGTGCTGGGCCGCCGCAAGGTGCACGTGGAGAACACGACGCACGCCCCCGCCAACATCCCCTTCGTGATGCTGGGCACGGGCATGCTGTGGTTCGGCTGGTTCGGCTTCAACGCGGGCTCGGCGATGTCGGCCTCGTCGCTGGCCACGCTGGCCTTCGCCACCACCAACACGGCGTCCGCGGCGGCGATGCTGGGATGGATTGCCTTCGACTGGCTGCGCGGCCGCAAGCCCAGCGCCATGGGCGCGTGCATCGGCGCGGTGGTGGGCCTGGTGGCGGTGACGCCCGCGGCCGGCTTCATCACCGTGGGGCAGAGCATCTTCGTGGGTCTGGTCGCCAGCTTCGTGAGCAACGCGGCGGTGCACTTCAAGAACCGCACCTCCATTGACGACACGCTGGACGTCTTCCCCTGCCACGGACTGGGCGGCGTGGTGGGCATGGTGCTGACGGGTGTGCTGGCCAAGGACGTGGGCCTCATCCACGGCGAGACGCGCACCTTCATGATGCACATGCTGGCGCTGGTGCTGGTGTCGGTGTTCTCCTTCGTCGGCGCGTTCCTGCTCTACAAGTTGGTGGACCGCATCGTCCCGCTGCGCGTCACCCGCGAGCACGAGGAAGAAGGCCTGGACCTGAGCCAGCACGGCGAGACTGTGGGCGAGTCCATCATCGCGCCCGCGCCACAGCCCGCGCTCACCACGACGACGGCGGTCGCCCCCGAGCCGGCGCCGGACACCTCGCGCCTGCCTCAGCCAGCCTGAACGACCCCGAAGTCCTGTGTCGCGTGCCGCCGCTCGGAGTCCCGGGCGGCGGTACCGTTCGAAGCCTGAGCAGCCTCAGCTGCTCTTCTTCCTCGCCGCGGGCGCGCGCCCCTTGCGTGCCGCGGCTCGGGTGGGCGCGGTTTCCGGCATGGGGCCCGTCGAGGGCGTCCCCGTCTCCGCGGTGGGCTTCTGCCGGCGCTTCAACCGGCGCGGCGGCAGCAGGTCCGGTTCGCCAGGCACCTTCTGCGCCATGAAGATGGCGGCATCCAGCTTGTAGAAGCTCCGCGTCCGGTACCACGTCAGGGCGGACTCGTTGTTCTCCGCCACTTCCAGGACTAGGTGCGTGCAGCCCCGCGTCCGGGCCAGGTGCTGGAGCTGATCCAACATGAAGCTGCCCACGCCCCGCCCCTGATAGTCCGGGTGCACCGCCAGCTCCTCCACGAAGAGCGGCCGCATGCCCCGCTTCTCGAACCAGCGGGGGTTCACCCAGTTGTCGTCCCCGGTGGCCTCGAAGGCGCACTCCGAGTAACCGACGATGCTACCGTCCACCTCATAGAGGAGCTGTTCGATCCACTCCGAGGTGTAGACCTCCAGGAATCGCCGCTTGGAGCGAGGCCGCTGGTACTCCACCGTCTCCCGGTTCACGTCCCGGAAGACGAGCTTGAGGAACTCCCAGGTCCGGTTCAGGTCCCGCCTGTGGATGCGGCGCACTCGGACTTCGAGTGAGTCCGGGGGTTTGGGAGTCTTGGCCTTCGGCATACGCCCGCCTCCTTAGCAGGCTGCCGGTGAGACGCACAGTCTCGTCGCGTGCTACGACCCGGCTGGGTGTGCTGCGACATCAGGAGGGTTGCCTCATGGGGGGGTGGGAGGATGGAATGGGCGAAGTTTCCCCGGAATGCCCTGCCTGAGAGTCCCAGCCCCATGACCCTACCCGCTGACGGTGACCTCCGCATTGATGAGGTCCTGCGGAATACGTACAGGATTGTCTCCCTACTGGGACGGGGAGGAATGGGCTCGGTGTACCTGGCCCAGCACCTGCGGCTTCCCGGCAAGCAGGTGGCGGTCAAGGTGCTGCGTGGCGGCGACCACCTGACGCCCGAAATCTTCGCGCGCTTCCGCCGGGAGGCGGAGATTGCCTCGCGGCTGGGCCACCCCAACATCGTCGAGGTGCTCGACTACGACACCCTGGAGAACGGCAACCCGTTCCTGGTGCTGGAGTACCTGCGCGGTGAGAGCCTCCAGGAGCGCCTGGCGCGCGGACGCCTGCCCATGGAGGACGTGGTCTCCTTCACCCGGCAGATGGGCTCGGCGCTCCAGGCGGCGCACGGCGCGGGCGTCATCCACCGCGACCTCAAGCCGGCCAACGTGTTCCTGGTGCCCACCGACTCCGGTGGCGTGGTGGGCGAGCGCGTGAAGTTGCTCGACTTCGGCATCTCCAAGGTCCTCAGCTCCACGACGGTGCAGACGCAGGAGGCGACCATCATCGGGACGCCTCAGTACATGTCTCCGGAGCAGGCCCAGGGGAAGAACCGGGACATCGACGCGCGCACGGACGTCTTCGCGCTGGGGTGCATCGTCTACGAGATGATGGCCGGCAAACCCGTGTTCGGCTCAGGCAGCCTCGCCCAGATGATCTTCCGCGTCGTCTATGAGCCGCCCGAGCCCCTGGCCCCGCTCTGTCCCGAGGCCACGCCGGAGGCCATCTCCGCGGTGATGCGCGCGCTCGCCAAGGGCGTGGACGAGCGCTACCCGGACGTCTCCTCCTTCATCGAGGACCTGACGGGCACGCCGCTGCACTCGCTGTCCACCACGGCGGGCAACCAGCCCGCCCCGCGTCCCCAGGCCCCGGCGTCCGGAATCGCGCTGCCATCCACGGGCCCGGACTCACTCTCCGCCACCGTCCCGCCCGGAAGCCTAAAGGTGGCACCGGACACGGACCGCGAAGGCTTCGATTCCACGATGACGCCCGGCACCGGACAACAGGGCTTCAGTCCATCCGCCACGGGGCAGATGGGCGTGGTGCAGGCGCAAGGATTCAGCCCATCCGCCACGGGGCAGATGGGCGTGGTGCAGGCGCAAAGCTTCAGCCCATCCGCCACGGGGCAGATGGGCGTGGCGCAGTTGTCCGCCGCATCGCTCATCGACCCGCCGGGCCTGGAGCCCACGCTCATCTCGAAGCAGCTTCCGGCCATCCCCGTGCCGGAACGCCCCGCTCCGCACCACACAGCCGTGAGCGTTCCCGTTCCCATCCCGGGCGCCGCCGAGGCCGATGCCGCCGCGGCGCAGTTGTCCGCCCCGTCCACGCCGGTCTCGCCGCCCCCCGCGGCAAAGGGGCGCGGTGCATTCATCGGCGCCACCGCGGCGGTCCTGCTGGCCTCCAGCGTGGGACTCATCTGGTGGATGAAGGGTGGCACCTCCGGCACGGGCTCGCCCACGACGCCCATCGCGGACGCCCGCACGCCCCAGGACGCGCGACAGGCCAACGATGCGCAGCAGCCCAACGGCCAGCAGGCCAACGATGCGCAGCAGCCCAACGGCACGCAGGCAAACGGCACGCAGCAGGCCAATGGCACTGAGCAGGCCAATGGCACTGAGCAGGCCAATGGCACGCAGACTCCGCCGGACACAGAGAACCCGCAGCAGGTGGTGGTGGCCACTGTCACCCCGCCCGACAAGCCGACCTCTCGCCCGGTGACGCGTCCCGAGCCCAAGGAAGAACTTCCCGAGCAGGTCCGCAAGCTGTTGAAGGAAGGAGAAAGCGCGTTGGCCTCGGGTGACGCCAGCCGCGCCATCGCGCTGGCACGCAGCAGCCAGCGCACGAAGCGCTCCATCGCGGCGTATTCGCTGCTCACCCGCGCCTACTGCCAGCAGAAGGACCTGGGCGGTGCGGTCAGCGAGTGGCCCAAGGTCGCGTCAGCGGAGCGTGCCAAGGTCAAGAAGTTCTGCCAGAAGCACGACATCGAGCTCTGAAACAGCGGGCCATCCGGGTTGGGGGGCCCTCATGCAACACGAGGTGATTCGCTTGAGAAACATGGTCGCAGTGATTGTCACGGCAGTCGCGCTGGGGGCGTCGCAAGCCCTGGCCGCCGCGCCGGTGGAAGCTGGCAAGGTGTACTCCGGTACGGAGGGCGAAGAGGTGGCCGTGGTGCCGCTCACGCCCCGTTCCGAAAAGAAGTTCATCCTGCGCGTGAAGGGCACGGGCTCGGAGTTCGACGGCCTGGTGTTCCCCTACGAGCAGAACGACTGGAGCACCCGCAGCACCGAGCAGTTCAACTACAGCACCCAGTGGCACGGCCGGAAGTACACGGCCCTGCACGTACGCGACACGAAGTACGAGCTCTACGTGCCCGGCCGCCAGCGCTCCATCCGCCTGGCCTATGACGAGAAGAAGACCGCCGCGCTG
Organism: Myxococcus sp. AB036A; assembly: GCF_006547355.1. NCBI lineage: Bacteria > Pseudomonadati > Myxococcota > Myxococcia > Myxococcales > Myxococcaceae > Myxococcus > Myxococcus sp. AB036A. The sequence goes on from NZ_VHLC01000033.1 coordinate 56,584, forward strand.
AAGCCGGAGGAGGTCTACGCGCAGCACCAGAAGCAGATGAAGGACGGCACCCTGGCGAAGCTGATGGCCTTCGACCGCAAGGGCGAGGAGTCCGGCCACAACAAGGAATTTGCCGCCACCCTCCAGGAGATGAACAACGCGTGTGGCACGTCCGTGGCCGCCCGCATCGACTGGAGCAGCATCAACGAGGACCAGCTCAAGGAGCTGAGCATCTCCAGCTTCTGTGGCACCCCGCTGACCAGCCTCAAGGACCTGTGTACGGCGTCCGCCATCGCGAAGCAGACCATCCAGGAGAAGGTGAAGCAGGTCAGCTGCCGCTTCGGCTCCGCGTTGGAGCCCAAGATTGAGGCGGACCGCGTCATCTGGACGACCTCTCGCGACGCCTCCAATCAGGACAAGTTCGCCACCAAGTACTTCAAGCAGAACCTGTAGTCGGAGCCTTCACGATGCGATTCCAGCGTTTCGCCTTCGCGGCGATGTCTTTCGCGTGTACCGCCGTCATGGCGGCCGAGCCCATCCAGCCCCCCTGGGGCAAGGAGTCCAACCTCGGCGAGAAGATGATGTTGGAGGCCACGTCGGTGTGCACCGACGGCAAGGGCCACTTCGTGGCACTCACGCCTGACGACGAGGACACCAACGCCGTCCTCTACTACGGCAATGAGAAGCAGCTCGTCCAGGTGCCCCGCCCCGGCCCCTACACGTCGGCCACGTCCTTCCTGGACCCGCGCTTCTTCAACAAGGGCGCGAACCCCAACTTCCGCGGCATCGACTGGCGGGTGATGTCGAGCGTGGAGATTGACCGCAAGGAGCGCACCTGCTCCCTGACCTGCGGTGAGAAGAAGATTCCCCTCACCATGCTGGACGGTGAGCCGGCTGCGGAGCTGCTGCGCAAGGCCACCTTCCATCCCAACCCGCAGAAGTTCGTGCCCTACGCGCTGCTGCGCGACACCAAGGGCGCCTACTACTTCGTGGACCGTGGCTTCCACGAGGCGGAGAAGAAGAACTACCGCGTCTTCATCGGGCCGCGCGGCAACCTGAAGGCCCAGAAGATGACCAACGTCATCTCCGACTCCGAAGGCGAAATCTTCTCCACCAAGCGCGGGGACCTCCGCCTGCTGCTCGACAAGGCGAAGCCCGCCATGTGGATTGAAAACACCAAGCGCCGCCTGGAGCTGCGCCAGGTGCCCGTGGATGAGAACCTGCCGCTCATCTACAACGAGCTCGGTGTGTACGAAGGTGCCCGCCTGGGCACGCCCTGCGACGACCAGTAGCCGTCCGTCAGCACGAGGGCCGGGAGCCGGCGTCCCACGGACGTCTTCCCGGCCCTTCGTGTCTTTGGCGTCAGCAGCTCACAGACGCGGCAGCGACGCCTTCAACTGCGCTACGCTCGCCTTCGGCTCCCGCAGCGCGCCGTCGCTTGAGCCCGCCACTTCGACGCAGCGGGCCAGACATCGGACAGACAACGCACCGCGTCTAGCGCATCCCACGCGCACGGCACTGAGGCCTCTCGCCTGGAGTGCGACCCGCCCGCGCTCGTTGGACTTCCAATGACGTTCATCCGTCCACGCGGTGACATGCGCTTCGGCGGAGGGACACTGGGACGGAACTGGAAACGTGGCATGTTGCGCTCGCCATGGCCGTCAGCGTCTTCGACCTCTTCAAGATTGGAATCGGACCCTCCAGCTCGCACACCGTCGGGCCCATGCGAGCGGCGCGCATGTTCGCCCGGAAGCTGGCGGACACAGGCGTGCTGGAGCGGCTCACCCGGCTCAAGGTGGAGCTGTTCGGCTCGCTGGGCGCGACGGGCAAGGGCCACGGCAGCGACAAGGCCGTGGTGCTGGGCCTGATGGGCGAGACACCGGAGGCCGTGGACGTGGAGGCCGTGCCCGCCATCATTTCCCGCTGGCGCGCGGAAGGCCGCGTGGCGCTGCTCGGTCAGCGCGAGGTGACGTTCCGAGACGGCGAGCACCTGGTCATGCACCGCCGCCGCTCGCTGCCCTTCCATCCCAACGGCATGCGCTTCACCGCTTCCGGCGCGGACGGCGCGGAGCTGGCGTCGACCGCCTACTACTCCGTGGGTGGCGGCTTCATCGTCGACGAGTCCGCCGCCGCGGCGGGCAAGGACCCGCTGAGCAAGGACACCACGCCGCTGCCCTTCCCCTTCCAGTCCGCCGCCGAGCTGCTGGCTCACTGCGAGCGCGAGCGCATGAGCTTCAGCTCGCTCATGCTCGCCAACGAGAAGACCTGGCGCGACGAGGCGGAGATTCGCGCCGGGCTGCTGCGCGTCTGGGACGTGATGCAGGCCTGCGTGCGCCGTGGCTGCACCAGCGGCGGCATCCTCCCCGGCGGCCTCAAGGTGGAGCGCCGCGCCGCGGGCATGTACCAGAAGCTCATCAGCCGTCCCGAGGCCGGCCTCACCAACCCACTCACCGTGCTGGACTGGGTGAACCTCTACGCCCTGGCCGTCAACGAGGAGAACGCGGCGGGAGGCCGCGTCGTCACCGCGCCCACCAACGGCGCCGCGGGCATCATCCCCGCCGTCCTGCACTACTACTGGCGCTTCGTGCCCGGCGCGAACGAGGACGGCGTGGTGCGCTTCCTGCTCACCGCCGGCGCCATTGGCGTGCTCTACAAGGAGAACGCCTCCATCAGCGGCGCGGAGGTGGGCTGCCAGGGTGAAGTCGGCAGCGCCTGCTCCATGGCCGCGGGGGCGCTCACGGAGGTCATGGGGGGTACGCCGCTCCAGGTGGAGAACGCGGCGGAGATCGCCATGGAGCACAACCTGGGCCTCACCTGCGACCCCATTGGCGGACTGGTGCAGGTGCCGTGCATCGAGCGCAACGCCATGGCCTCCGTGAAGGCCATCAACGCCACGCGCATGGCCCTCCACGGCGACGGGCGCCACTTCGTCAGCCTGGACAAGGTCATCCGGACGATGCGCGACACCGGCCGCGACATGAAGGACAAGTACAAGGAGACGGCGCGAGGGGGGCTGGCCGCCAACGTGCTGGAGGTGGCCAACCTGAGCGTGGGCCTTCCGGAATGCTGAGCCGCAACCAATCTCCGTCGTAGTCGTTGTGCTGTGCGTGGGTTGCGTGGGGCGCCGGACACGCTTTAAGACGCGCGCCAGGAGCGCGGCCATCCCAGGCCGCCTCCTGAGGACCCACTCCCCATGCTCAAGAAGATTCTCGTCGGCCTCGCCGCCGTCATCCTGCTGTTCGTCGGCTTCGTCGTCACCCGTCCCGACACGTTCACCTATCAGCGCACCGCGGTGCTCCCCGTGTCCGCGGACATCGCCTTCGCGCTGGTGAGTGACTTCCGTCGCTGGACGGATTGGTCCCCCTGGGACGGGCTGGACCCGCAACAGAAGCGCACCTACTCCGGCCCGGAGTCAGGCACGGGCGCGGGCTACGCCTGGGTGGGCAACGACCAGGTCGGTGAGGGCCGGATGACCATCACCGACAGCAAGGCCAACGAGCAGGTCACCATCAAGCTCGAGTTCATCAAGCCCTTCGCCGCCACCAACACCTCCACCTTCACCTTCAGCGCCGCCGAGGGTGGCACCCAGGTCGCCTGGGCCATGTCCGGCGAGAACAACTTCGTGAGCAAGGCGATGAGCCTGTTCATGGACATGGAGGCCATGATTGGGAAGGACTTCGAGAAGGGCCTGGCGACCATGAAGGACGTCGCCGTGGCCGACGCGAAGAAGCGCGCGGAGGCCGAGGCCGCGCGCGTAGCGGAGGAGAAGGCTCGCGCGGAGGCCGAGGCCGCCGCTGCTGCTGCTCCGGCCGGGGAAGGTGCTCCCGCCGTGGCCGCGCCCGCCGTGCCGTGATGCACGCCTGACGCCACGAGGTCCGAGCGCGCGGTGGTGGACACTGCCACGCGCGCGAGTGCCGACTCGCCGACGTCCCCCCAAGCCTCATGGCCTCAGGGTGGACGCGGCCAGCGTAGACGGCGCCTTCACCTCTCTCGTTGGCGACAGGCTCCCATGAAACTGCGCAAGCCCTCGGCGAAGACCCGGCCCACCACGCTCAAGAGCGAAAGCCTCGAACCCCACCGGATGCATGCGGTGGGGAAGGTCCTCACCACGGACCAGGGCATTCCCATCTCGGACACGGACAACTCGCTGAAGGCCGGCATCCGCGGCGCCTGCTGACCTTCTCCACGGCGTCCTCCGTCATGTACGACGCCGTCTACGTGCCCGGTGGAGAGCAGAGCGTCGCGGCCCTGCGGCGCGTGCCGCTGGCGGTGGACTCCGTGCGCGAGGCCTACGTGCACTGCAAGGCGCTGGCGCTCTCCGCGGACGCCAACACCCTGCTGGACGCCGCGGGCGTGCGCGACCTGGAGGCGCCGCCGAGCAAGGGCCTGGACGCCACGCGCGGCGTCGTCCGCAGCGCGAAGGTGGAGACGAAGGGCTTCGGCCAGCTCTTCACCGAGTCCATCGCCCGCCGCCACTGGGAGCGTGAGGCCCCGCCCCCGGCGTAGCTCAGCCGCCTGAGCCCATCCGCCCCGCGAGCAGGCCCAGCACGAAGGCCAGCACGGCCAGCAGTCCCGCCCAGACGGGCGGGACGCCCTTCGCGGGGGCGGAAGGGCTCGCGACGCGCACCGCGCCCGCTTCCTCGGGGACGATGACGCGGACCTTGATGACGGCCTGGGTGAGCACGGCCTCCACGTCGGTGAGGAAGCGCTCGTACTCCTCGGCCTGCATCTCCAGCGGCTCGCCGTGGTGAAGCTCGTACCGCTTCGCCACCGCCTCGAAGTTGCGGAGCTGGGCCTCGCGCTTGGACACGTCCACCCAGCCACACGTCAGCGAGGTCCCCGCGCCCTTGCGAGGCACCAGGGAGATGGCCTGCCGCGCCAGCTTCCCGCCCGCGGTGCTGGGCCCTTCCGGCTCGTCGATGCGCAACACCCGGTGAGGGCCGCGGCCATACATCTTCGTCGACAGCGCGTCGCGGAGTTGCTCGGCCAGCAGCGCCGAGTGGTTCGCGAACATCGTCCGCAGCGCGGGAGCCTCTTCCGCGGCCACCACCTTCGCGCCCAGGGGCTCCAACGGACTCAGCCGCACCACGCCCACGCTGGCGGGGGACGCACTGGCCTTCGGCGGACTGGCGCGCTTCTCGGGGGCGCCCGGGGCCTTCGCCTCCGGGCCGCCGCGCGGCCTGGGAGGTTTCGGAGGCATGACCTCCGTGTGGACCTCGACAGGCGACGCTGGAGGCTCGGTCCGCGCGCTTCTGGCGGCGCCGCGTGAGCGCCCCGCCCGGACGGGCCTCGCGTCCGGGACGGGCCCCATCCGCGTCTCCAGCGCGGGAGGCTCCAAGGGGGGCAGGTCCTCCTCCTGGGAGAAGGACTCCACGGGGCCCATGCGCGTTTCCTCGAAGCGAGGCTCCACGGGCTCCATGCGCGTCTCCTCGGGGCGCGTGAAGAGCGGAATGTCCCGCGTCGCGTCCTCGTCCTCTTCCGGGGCGATGCGTGGCTCCTCGGAACGCCCCGGGCGACCGGGCCGCCTCTTCCCGTCAGACATGTCCGTCCCTCTCCGGGGCGAGCATACTTCAAGGCCGGGCCGGCGCCCCTTCACGGACGCCTCCCGGCCTTCACCGCCCTGGATGCCGCGGACTCAGGCCCCCGGCGCCGGGGCCGGCGTCTCGCCGCGCGGCAGAACGGCCTGCATCACCAGGCTCAGCGCCACCACCAGCGCACAGCCGATGACGTTGAACCAGAGGTAGCCCACCTCGGAGAGGAAGAAGAGGGCAATCACCGTCGCCTGGGAGATGACGGCCGCCGCGAACACGGCATGGCCGCGCACGTGTTTCACGAAGAAGGCCACCAGGAAGATGCCCAACACCGTGCCGTAGAAGATGGAGCCCAGGATGTTCACCGCCTGGATGAGGTTGTCCAAGAGCGACGCGAAGGTGGCGAAGCCCACCGCGACGACGCCCCAGAACACGGTGAACAGCTTCGACGCCACCAGCACGTGCCGGTCGGAAGCGTTGCGCTGGAAGACCCGCCGGTAGAAGTCCACCGTCGTCGTCGTGCCCAGGGCCGTCAGCTCGCTGGCGATGGAGCTCATGGCCGCGGACAGGATGACGGCGATGAGCAGGCCGAACAGGCCGCTGGGCAGCCAGCGCTTCACGAAGGAGATGAAGATGTAGTCGGAGTCCTTCGTCTCCGCGCCCGGCAGCGCGCGGGCCACCAGGTCCTTGGCCTCCTTGCGGAGGGCGCTCGCCTCCTGCGCACGGCCCTGCAGCAGCGCCCGCGACGCATCCCCGGCCGCCACGTCGCCTGAATCGACGGCCGACAGGTAGCGCTCCACCTCCGCGCGCTTGCCGGACTGGACCTGCTCCCACTTCGACTCCAGCGCGGCGTACTCGGCCGCCTGCGCCGTGCCCTGCACGCGGGTACGCAGCGCCTCGTTGAAGAGCAGCGGCGGCGTGTTGAACTGGTAGAAGGCGAAGACGAGAATCCCGACGAAGAGGATGAGGAACTGCATCGGGATTTTCAGCACGCCGTTGAAGAGCAGCCCCAGCCGGCTCTCGGAGATGGAGCGGCCGGAGAGATAGCGGCCCACCTGCGACTGGTCCGTGCCGAAATACGACAGGGACAGGAACAACCCTCCGGTGATGCCGGACCAGAAGTTGTAGCGGTCCTGCATGTCGAAGTCGAAGCTGACCACGTTCATCCGGCCGAAGGCACCCGCGACGTCCACCGCCTTGCCGAACGACACGTGCTCCGGCAGCCGCCAGACGATGACGATGGCGGCCACCACCATGCCGCCCATCATCACCACCATCTGCTGCTTCTGCGTCTGGCTCACCGCCTTGGCCCCACCCGTCACCGTGTAGAGGATGACCACCGCGCCCATGACGATGACGGTGGGCTCCAGCGGCCAGCCGAGGATGGCGGAGAGGATGATGGCGGGCGCGTAGATGGTGATGCCAGCCGCGAGTCCACGCTGGATGAGGAAGAGGAAGGCGCCCAACAGCCGCGTCTTCAGGTCGAAGCGTGACTCCAGGTACTCATAGGCCGTGATGACATTCAGCCGGTAGTAGATGGGCACGAAGACCGCGCTGATGATGATCATCGCGATCGGCAGTCCGAAGTAGAACTGCACGAAGCGCATCCCGTCCTCGTAGGCCTGCCCGGGGACGGAAAGGAACGTGATGGCGCTGGCCTGTGTGGCCATCACCGTCAGGCCGATGGTGGGCCACGTCAGCGCACGGCCGCCGCGCAGGTACTCATCGCTGGTGGCCGTCCCTCGGGACTTCCAGAGGCCCCACGTCACAATGAACGCGATGGTGCCACCGAGCACCATCCAGTCGAGCCCCGTCACGAATACACCTCCGTGAGCACCCAGCCCAGGGCGAGGAACAGGATGAAGGTGCCCAGCACCAGGATGTAGATGTTGCGCCACGAGCCCAGCAGCGGCGGCGCGTCATCGAGCTCGGGCCGGGGCGCGGGGACCTCGGCGGAAGGCTCACTCGGACTCAGATGGGGGGCAGTGCTCATTGAGAAAGGATGTTGGCCAACAGGCGGTAGGCGCCGGGAACGCCGGCGGGAAGCTGACGGAAGAAAGCGAGGCCCGTGTAGACGAACGTGCCCTTGCCATGGCGGGCGACCAGCAGCGCGCCCTGGAGCGGCGCCTCGCCGGCATCGTGCATGGCGAACACGGGCTGGTAGCGAGCGTCCCATGACGACGCGAAGTAGAGGCCGCGCTCCTGCACCCAGCCCTCGAAGTCCGCGGCTGTCAGCGCATTGGGCCCGCGCAGCAGCGGCTCATCGGCGCGGAGCGGCGTCATCACCGCCGTCTCATCCGTCACCCGGTCGCGGCCAATCTCCAGCGGATAGGGCCCGACGAAGGACGTGAGCGGCCCCACGCGGCTGTTGGTGTTGTACTGCACCACCAGCCGGCCGCCGCCTTCCACGTACTGGAGCAGCCGCTCCCGGTGGACGGCGAGGTGCGTGTTGGCGTTGAAGGCGCGCACGCCCACGAGGATGGCGTCGAAGCGCTCCAGCTTCTCCTGGGCCAGCCGCTCCTCGGGGAGCAGCGTCACCTCGTAGCCCACCGCGCGCAGGCTCTCCGCGACGCGGTCGCCCGGCCCGGGGATGTAGCCGATGCGCTTGCCCTTCGTGGCCAGGGAGAACGGCACCACCGTGGCCGTGGAGGGCTGGCGCACCGTCAGCGGCGGGATGTGGGGATAGGACACGGAGCGGGCACGCCAGGACCAGGCGCGGTCCCCTACATCGACATCCACGAAGAGGTCACCCTTCCGCGCCGAGCCCTGGGGCGGCGTTACCTGGAAGGTGACGGTGCGCTCGTCTCCGCGCGACGCGAGCTTGAACTCCACCGATGCGGGCTCCACGCGCCAGCCGGGCGGCGCCACCATCCGCACCGTGCCCGGCACCTGGTCCACCCCCGCGGCCAGCACCACCGGCACGGCACGGGACTCGCCGTTGGGGAACATGAGCACGTCCTGCGCCAGCGTGGCGGTGACGGGCGGGACGACCTCGAAGTCACGGTAGAGCTCGCCGCGCACCGGGTCCGTCCAGACGTAGACCACCGGACGCACCGCGCGGAAGCGCCGGCCCGCGACCTTGTATTCGAACGCCACCGAGAGCGCGGGAACGCCCTCTGGCTGGCCGGTGAGCGCGCGGTCATTGCCCTCGAGCGTGTAGAGCCCTCCGGTGACGGGCTCGCGGAGCCAGTAGGGCGTGGAGATGGGCGCCGTCGTCGGCAGCGTCACCGTGCGCGACAGCTTCACGGGCACGTTCGCCCCCAGCGCCTTCCCCACGGCCTCGGGTTTCTCGCCCGGCAGCGTCAGCCCCACCCACTCGACGGCGGCGGGCGAGCGGTTCAGCGCCACCACGTCCAACGCCACCGGCAGCCCCGGGATGCCCGTGGGCGCGGCGGCACGCACCTCCAGGAACAGACCCGCGCAGGCGGCGATGAGCGCCTCCGTCTCCCGCAGCTTGGGCGCCTTCCACGGATGGGTGTCCGGCAACGCGGTCAGCGCCTCGTGGACGCGGACGAGCGAGGGAAGGGAGCGGTGGGGCGCGCGCGCATCGAACGCCTTCGTCGCGGCGGCCACCGCGCGGGATACGGCCTCGGAGCCCTTCCAACGCCTCCAGGAGAAGTCGAGCCCCTCGAACACGTCGCGCTTCGGCAGCGTCCCCGCCAGCGGGGTGAAGTACTCCGTGCTGGGGCCTCGGTCCACGGCCTGGCCGAAGCCCTGGCTCTTGTGCTGGCTGCGGCTCTCCGCGGCCACCTCGCCCCACGAACGCCCGAGCAACGCGTCGTAGCCGCCCACCTCCAGCTTCACGTAGCGGGACAGGTCCTCATCGGGTTTGAACCACCATGGGGAGGCGTTCTGCAGCAGGCGGTCCGCCTTCCACGGCTTCACCTCGGAGAGCTGCTCGGGGAAGCGCTTCGGGTCGGCGGCGGCGGTGAAGGCTTCCGCCGCGAGCAGCGCGGAGGCCGTGTGGTGGCCGTGGTTCGGCGGCTCCGTGGTGAAGCGGGTGATGATGACGTCTGGCTGGAAGCGGCGGATGGCGAGCACCACGTCCGCCAGCACCTCTTCATGCCCCCAGATGCGCAGCGCCTCTTCCGCGCTCTTCGAGTAGCCGAAGTCCCGCGCCCGCGTGAAGAACTGCTCCGCGCCGTCCACGCTCCGCGCGGCGAGCAGCTCATGCGTGCGGATGAGCCCCAACAGGGCGTCCTGCTCGGTGCCGATGAGGTTCTGCCCACCATCGCCGCGCGTCACGGACAGGTAACCCGCGCGCAGGCCGCGCTCTCCCACCAGCCAGGCGAGCAAGCGCGTGTTCTCGTCGTCCGGGTGGGCCGCGACATAGAGGACGCTGCCTGTCACACCGAGCCGCTTCAGGCCCGCCGCGATTTCACCCGCATGGAGCTGCCGAGGAGGCTGCGCCACCGCCTTCGACCCGATTCCAAGGCTCATGGCCAGCGTCATTCCGAGGAGCAGGTTCCGCATTCGGGCGGACCCTATAACAAGCCTCTCCCCTGCGCGCGGCTCGCGTTCGCCCCGGGATGACACACGCCGTCACGGCCGCACATGACGTGCAAGCGTGCACTTCCGGTGGCGCGCCCGCCGCGACCTGTTATCACGGCATGCCGTGACGTCCCCGTTCTCGACCGCGTGGCTTCGCGGAGATGCGTCCGCGCTCTCCTTCCTTCCCGACGACTATCGACACCGTGAAGCGCGCGCCCGGGCCGTGGCCGCCGCCGCGTCGCGCGCGGTGCCGCCCGCGTTGCTGGACGTCCTCGGTGCGCAGAACGCGCGCCTCCCGCCCAGTCCCGCGCGGGAGCGCAACCTCGCGCTGCTCGCGAAGCCTGGCACCGTGGCGGTGGTGACGGGGCAGCAGATGGGCCTCTTCCTGGGGCCGCTGTACACGCTCTACAAGGCCGCATCCGCCATCGTCACGGCGCGCGCGCTTCAGGAAGAAACCGGCCGGGCCTGTGTTCCCGTCTTCTGGCTCCAGACGGAGGACCACGACCTCCCGGAGATTGACCACTGTGTCATCCCACGTCCGGGCGGAGGGCCATGTCGCCTGGCGCTCGAGCTTCCGGATGCAGCAACGTCTCGAGCGCCCATCGCCCACCGCCACCTTGGACCGAGCGTCCTCCCCGCCCTGGCCACCCTCCGCGCCGAGCTGGAAGCAGAACCCCATGCGGAGGAATTCCTCTCCCTGCTGGAGCGGGCCTACCGCCCTGAAGCCACGCTCGCGGGAGCCTTCACCGACGTCCTGTCCTCCCTCTTCGCCGACGAGGGACTCGTCTTCATCGACCCGAGAGACGCACGACTGGCGCCACTCGCCGCGCCCGTGCACCGCTTCGCCCTCCAGGAAGCGGGGGCACTCTCCTCGGTGCTCGCGGCCCGCGCGGAGGCGCTCACCCGCGCGGGCTACACGGTGCAGGTCCATGTCCGTCCGGGCTCGCCGCTCAGCTTCTTCTCACCCGATGCGCTCGATGGCCCGCGCTACCGGCTGGACCCGGCGCAAGCGGGCGCCTGGAGCCTGGTGGGTCACCCCGAAAGCAGCGCCATCACCCAGGACGCGCTGCATGCCGCCCTGGAGCGAGAGCCGCTGCGCTTCACCACGTCCGCGCTGCTGCGCCCCCTCCTCCAGGACACCTGGCTCCCCACGGCCGCGTATGTCGGCGGCCCGGGCGAGCTGGCCTACTTCGCGCAACTGGCACCGCTCTACGCCCACGCGGGACGTCCGATGCCGCTCGCCATTCCCCGGGCCCGCTTCCGCGTGCTCGATGACCGCACGCGACGGTGGCTGGGCAAGGTGGGGCTCCAGCCGGATGAGGTGAACGTACCGCGCGACGCGTTGCTCACGCGGCTGGCCACGCGTGATGCCCCGGAGTCGCTGGAGACACCCGAGGCCCTGGAGGCCCGCCTCTTCGGCGCATTCGCCTCCGAGCTGGAGCGCGTCGCCGGGCAGGTGTCCGCGGTGGACGCGAACCTCCAGGACGCGCTGCGCCGCACCCAGGGCACGGTGCGTGTCGCGGTGTCCCGGCTGACGGGCCGCTACCGCCGCGCGCTCGCCCGGCGTGATGCCACCGCGGCCGAACAGGTGGACCGCCTGCGCACCTTCCTCTTCCCGGAGGACGCGCCCCAGGAGCGAATCCTCGGGCTGCCCTACTTCGCCTGCCGCATCGGGATGCGTGCGCTCACGAAGGGGGTGCTGGACGCGTGTGTCCCCTTCTCCGGTGACTCGAAGGACCTGACGCCATGAGTGCGAACGGCACCGCCTACGGCATCGACGTCCTCGCCTTTGGCCCCCACCCGGATGACGTGGAGCTGTTCTGCGGCGGGCTGCTGGCGAGCATGGCCGCCCATGGCTACCGCACCGGCATCGTCGACCTGACGCGCGGCGAGAAGAGCTCGCGCGGCACACTCCAGTCCCGCGCGGAGGAGACGGAAGCCGCCACCCGCGCGCTGGGGCTGGCCCACCGGGAGAACCTGGAGCTGCCCGACGGCTGGCTCAATCCGTGGGCGGGCTTCGACACGCCCGAGCCCGAGCGCGCCCGCACCGCTGGCGTGGCCCGCGTGGTGGAAGCGCTGCGCCGCCTGCGTCCGGAGCTGGTCATCGTGCCCTGGGAACAGGAGCGCCACCCGGACCACGAGGCCGCCAGTGCGCTGGTGACGCGCGCCCTCTTCTTCGCAGGCGTGCGCAAGTTCGACGCGGAGCCCGCCGCGGAGCCCTTCATGCCGCGGCAGGTCCTCTACTACCCGATGCGGCACCTGGCCGAGCCCAGCGTCATCGTCGACGTCTCCGCCGTCTACGAGCGCAAGCTGGCCGCGGTGCACTGCTATGCCAGCCAGGTGCTGCCCCGTCCGGACGCCCCGCCCACGCTGGTGGGCTCACCGCTGTCGGTGTCCTCGCTGGAAGCCAGGGATCGCTTCCATGGCGCGCAGATTGGCGTCACCCACGGCGAGCCCTACATCCTCCGCGAGGCGTTGGGACTGGCCGACCCGCTCGACCATTTTCGCAGGAATAGCTTCGCCAAGCCCCTGTTCTTCCCGTCACGCACATGAACGCCCCGCTCAACGTGGCCATCACCTGCTTTCCAACCTTCGGTGGCAGCGGCATGGTCGCCACGGAGATTGGCCTCGCGATGGCGGACCGGGGCCACCGCGTCCACTTCATCGCTCGGGACCTGCCGGTACGCCTCCATGGCGCGAACCGGAAGGTCGTCTTCCACGAGGTGACGGAGAGCGACTACCCGGCGCTCCAGCAGTCCGGCACCTATCCCATCGCCCTGGCCTCCAAGATGATTGAGGTCGCCAGCTACGAGCGCCTGGACATCCTGCACGTCCACTACGCGGTGCCCCACGCCACCGCCGCGTGGATGGCGCGCGAGGTGCTGGGCCACAAGGCGCCGCGAGTCGTCACCACGCTGCACGGGACGGACACCACGCTGGTGGGAATCGACCCCAGCTACCTGCCGATTACGCGCTTCTCCATCACCCGAAGCGACGCGGTGACGGTGCCGTCGGCCTACCTGCGCCGCGCGACGTGGCGGGGCTTCGACATTCCCGAGAGCGTCCCCATCGACGTCATCACCAACTTCGTGGACACCGCCCGCTATGCCCCGGTGCGAGACCGCGCCTGCCTGCGCGCGCTCTTCCCGGCCCTGCGTGACCACGAGCCGGTGCTCATCCACGTCTCCAACTTCCGGCCGGTGAAGCGCATCACCGACGTGGTCGCCATCTTCACCGAGGTCCACCGCCACCGTCCCTGCCGTTTGGTGATGGTGGGAGACGGTCCGGAGCGCTCGCCCGCGGAGCGGATGCTGCGGGAGATGGGCCTGGAGGGTCGCGTCGCGTTCCTCGGCAAGCAGGACCGCTTCGAGGAGCTGGTCGCCGCCTCCGACGTCTTCCTGCTCCCCAGCGAGCAGGAGAGCTTCGGGCTCGCCGCGCTGGAAGCGCTCAGTTGCGGCATTCCCGTGGTGGCCAGCGACCTGGGCGGAATCCCGGAGCTCGTCACGCATGGGGAGACGGGCTTCCTGGCGCCGCTGGGTGACGTCCCGGCCATGGCCCGGCACGTGCTCACATTGGTCGAGGACGCGGAGCGCTGGCAGGGCTTCTCACACCGCGCGCGGGCACAGGTCCTGGAACGCTTCCAGAAGGAACCCGCCATCGACCGCTACGAGGCGCTCTACCGTCGGCTCCTGACGGGGCCCCTCCGTCGCTGAGGAGCCCCGGGGAGCGGCTGGCTACTTCTTGTTCTTCCACTCCGCCAGCGCCTTGGAGACCTGGTCACGGTAGAAGAAGTTCTTGTCCTTCTGCCCCAGGTCCCACGCGGTCTGCGCGGCCTTGCGGGCCTCGCTGTACTTGCCCATCTGCGACAGGACGCCCGCGCGAACCCAGTGGTTGTACCAGGTGGCGTTGGCGGCCACGGCCGCGTCGGCGTGCTTCAGCGCGGCGGCGTAGTCCTTGGTGGTCTCCGCCACGTAGGAGGCGGCGCTCACGTGCATGCCGGCAATGCCCTTCTGCGCCTCCGCGATGTTGGCCTTCGCGATGGCCGCCGTGTCCACCGTGATGGGGACGGAGACGCGCAGCTTCTCCCACTCCAGGTCCAGCCGCGTGCTGTTGTCCGTGGTGTCGGTGAAGAGGTACGTCAGGCGCTCACGCGACGGAATCTCCGTGGTGGTGGCGCTCACCGAGGCCACGTCCTTGGAGGTGTCGTAGGGCGCGCCGCCCCGCCACAGGCCCAGGTCCGTGTTCAGCATCACCTTCCAACCCTTCTGCGAGGGCAGGCTGACGATGGCGTAGGAGCCCGCCGGAACGGCCTTGCCACCGAAGGTGACAGGGTGGCTGAAGGTAATCTTCGTCGCCGAGTTGGCGCCGCTGCGCCAGGCCTTGTCGTTGGGGACCAGCTCGCCCCAGACCTTCCGGCCCTTCACCGCGGGGCTGGAATATTCGACGGAAATCTCGGAGACGCCCACCTCCTGCGTCACCTTCGCCGCGGGGCTGGCGGCCGGCAGTTTGAGCTGAGCCAGCGCGGGCATCGCCGACAGGGTCATGAGCGCGGAGGCCATACAGCTGAGAAGCTGGTTCTTCATCGTCCTCACTTCGTCCTTTCCGACCCGGAGGGGTCGCAGAGCCGGCGGAGTGTATAGACGAGGTCTCGCTCCACCTCACGTTCCACCTTGGCCTGCACCGCGTCATGCGGCGACCTGCCAGGGAGGGGCTCGGGCGCCCACTACACACGAAAGGAGGTGGACATTCCGTGACATTGCGCGGTTCCCCCGCGCGCCCACACTGGCCATGCTGCGCGCCGAGGAGGCCCATGAAGCTCACGCGGCTCGAGGTCCATCACTACCGGAACGTCGTCCCTGGCACCTCGCTGGTGTTCAGCCCGTCGTGCAATCTGGTGCTGGGGGAGAACGGCACCGGCAGGACGACGCTGCTGGAGCTCATCTCCACGGTGCTCGGCTCGGACTTCTCCGGCCTCATCCACGAGCCGTTCGCGCTGGAGTACGACCTGGCGTTTCCGGGCATGAAGCTGCACGTCTTCGTCCGGAACGAGGAGAACGCGCCAGCGCCAGACGCGGAGGCCCCTCCGAGAAAGGGCTCCGCGCTGATGCCGCTGCGCACGCCCGCGCTGGACTCCTCGCTGCACCCGCGCATCGAAGTGGACGTGCAGCTCCATTCGCCGTCGGCCAGGTTGGTGATGCGTGCGGACGCGGCGGGCATGGACTGCAAGGTGGACGGCGAGGCCGTGTGGTCTCGGAGCATGCACTGGTCGCTGCTGGACCGGTCGGTGTGGACCCTGCTGTTCATGACGGCGCAGTACATCGACGCGGGGATGAAGGAGCGGCTCAAGGAGCTGCTGCGCCGCACGTTCCTGCTGGCGCCGCAGCGCTTCGATGAAGCGCTGGGGATGTTCGAACGCATCGGCGCCATCCGCTATGCCATGGAGGTGCGGGACGGCGAAGTGTTCCCGCTGGGGCTGATGGCACTGCCCACGTGGATGCCAGGGTGGCTGCGTGAGCAGATGGAGCAGCCATCCGTTACGGACGTGCTGGAGCTGACGCACGACGCGCGCGAAGGCAGCTTCCTGGCGAAGTTCGTGGCGCTGGCGGGCCTTGAGGCGGGCCGCTTCCGCGTGGAGGTGCTGGAGAAGCGGTCGTTCGAGAACGGCGGGCGCGTGGGCTTTGGGGGCTTTGGCTTCGAATTCACTCGGCGCGATGGCCGGGTGCTGACGCACGAGGCGTTGGGCTTCGGGCAGAAGCGGCTGCTGTCACTGCTCTATTACCTGGACGTGAACGAGGACTTCGCCATCGCGGACGAGCTGGGCAATGGGCTGCATCCGCGCTGGGTGGAAGCGAGCATGCGGGAGCTGGGGGCACGGCAGGTATTTCTCACCAGCCAGAATCCGCTCCTCTTCGAGCACACGCTGTTTCCGTCCGCCGAGACACTGAGGGCGTCGCTCCTGCTGTGTGGCAACACGCGCGAGGACAGGCCGGAGCGCATCGTGTGGAAGAACCCCACACACGAGGTCGCGGGCCAGCTCTTCGACGCGCACGGGCTGGGCGCGCACCCGCTGGCGGAGCTGCTGCGCCAGCAGGGACTGTGGTGAGCCCCGACCATCGGCACCTCCCCGCGGGCGCGCGTGTCCCCGGCGGGTGGCCCCGAGGGTGACTGCTCGCTGCCGCATTTGCGTGATTGCCTCGCGAGTGCGGCCGAATCTCTCAAGAAATAGCACCCCGGGACTCCTAGGGTGGCGCATGAGAGGCCCAGGTAGCGGGAGCGGCTCGCATGCGGCGCATTCGTGTCATCGACAGTCATACCGGGGGAGAGCCCACGCGCGTGGTGACGGACGGAGGCCCGGAGCTGGGAGCGGGCGACCTGGCGAGCCTGCGCGAGCGCTTCCGCGAGAAGTTCGACGCCTTTCGCAAGGCCATCGTCTGCGAGCCCCGTGGGTCCGACGTCATGGTGGGCGCGCTGCTGTGTCCGCCTGCCAGTGCGTCGAGCGTCGCCGGCATCATCTTCTTCAACAACATCGGCTATCTCGGGATGTGCGGCCACGGGACCATCGGCGTGGTGAAGACGCTGGAGTACCTGGGGCGCATCGGTCCTGGCGTCCACTCGCTGGAGACTCCCGTTGGCGTGGTGAAGGCCACGCTGCATCCGGATGGGCGCGTCAGCATCGCCAATGTGCCGAGCTACCGGTGGGCGCATGACGTGGCGGTGTCCGTGCCGGGACATGGCGAGGTGCGCGGCGACATCGCCTGGGGCGGCAACTGGTTCTTCCTCTCCCGCGCCACGCATCTGCCGCTGGAGCTGTCACGGACTCCCGCGCTCCTGGCGTACACCTCCGCCATCAAGCAGGCGCTCTCGGACCAGGGCATCACCGGGGAGGGCGGCGCGGAGATCGACCACGTCGAGCTGTACGCCCCCTCTCCGACGCCGGGGGTGGATGCTCGCAACTTCGTGCTCTGTCCAGGGCTGGCCTATGACCGCTCGCCCTGTGGCACCGGGACGAGCGCGAAGGTCGCGTGTCTGGCCGCCGAGGGTGTGCTCGCGGAAGGCGCGACGTGGGTGCAGGAGAGCATCCTCGGCAGTCGCTTCGAGGCGCGCTACGTCCGTGACGGTGCGCGCATCCTGCCCACCATCACCGGCACCGCGTCCGTCAACGCGGAGGCCACGTTGCTGGTGGACCCGACGGACCCCTTTGCCTGGGGCATCGGATGAACGCCTTCGACTGCGTCATCGTCGGCGGTGGCATCGTCGGCGCGGCGCTCGCGGATGTGCTCAGCGCCGACGGCGTATCGGTGGCGCTCGTCGAGGCGCGGTCCATCGGTGCGGGGACGACGGCGTGCGGCATGGGCCACCTGGTGGCCATGGATGACAACGCGGCGGAGCTCGCGCTGACGTCGTGGTCCGTGTCGTTGTGGCGTGAACTCGCGGATGGGCTGCCTCGCGCGGTGGAGTACGACGCGTGTGGCACCCTCTGGCTCGCCGCCGATGACGAGGAGATGGCCGCTGTCTCCGCGAAGGTGGCCAACTACCGCGCCGCGGGTGTCCGTACCGAGGTGCTCGACAGCGCGGCGCTCCATGAGGCCGAGCCCGCGCTTGCTCCGGGACTCGTGGGGGCGCTGCGTGTCGTGGATGATGCCGTGCTGTATCCGCCGCTCGCCGCGCGGACCTTCGCGCTGCGTGCCCAGGCTCGGGGTGCGCGGCTGATGACGGGGTGTCCGGTTCGGGAGCTGCGCCCGGGAAGCGTCGTGCTCTCCCATGGGGAGGTGCTGACAGCACGGCACATCGTGCTCGCGGCGGGCGTGGCCAGTCCCGCACTCTGCCCTGGGCTGCCCATCTCTCCGCGCAAGGGACACCTGCTCATCACCCGGCGCGGGGCGCCCGTGGTGCATCACCAACTGGTGGAGTTGGGCTACCTCAAGAGCGCGCACGGCACGGACGGCGCTTCCGTGGCGTTCAATGCCCAGCCGCGTGTCACGGGGCAACTTTTGCTGGGCTCGTCGCGACAGCCGGGCGATGCGACGCGCGAGGTGGACGCGGCGCTCCTGGAGCGCATGCTGAAGCGCGCGGCCATGTTCCTTCCGGGGCTCGATGGCTTGCAGGCCCTGCGCGTCTGGACAGGGCTGCGTCCGGCGACACCCGATGGTCTGCCCTTGCTGGGGCCTCATCCAGAGAAGCCGTGGCTCTGGCTGGCTTGTGGCCATGAGGGGCTCGGTATCACCACCGCCACGGGCAGTGCGCGACTGGTGGCGGACCAACTGCTCGGGCGCACCAGCGCCATCGACGCGCGTCCGTATTCACCCGCGCGCTTCCTGACGGTGTCCTCCCGGGAGGTCGCTCATGCGTGAGCCCGCGTCGAAGGCCACCACGCGCGTCACCCTGCGCATCAACGGACGTGCTGTCACAGTACCGGTGGGAACGTCGGTCGCGGCTGCGCTGGCGATGACGGACAGCTTCGTCAGTCGCGCCGACTTGAGCGGGCGCCCCCGCGGGCCCCTCTGCGGAATGGGCGTCTGCTTCGAGTGCCGAGCCACCATCGATGGTGTGCCCGAGGTCCTCATGTGTCTGACACCGTGCCATGAGGACCAGGAGGTGGTGACCGATGCGTGAGGCCTGTGACCTCGTGGTCGTCGGCGCCGGACCTGGCGGACTCGCCGCCGCTTGCCGTGCGGCCGAGGCGGGGCTGGAGGTGCTCGTCCTCGACACCCAGCCCGAGCCCGGGGGCCAGGTCTGGAGAGGCGAGGCCCGAAAGGGCGCGAATCGCCTCGCGCGCCGGTGGCTCACCCGCTTCGCCGCGTCGGGCGCTCGCTTCCGTCCAGGCGCCCGCGTCGTCGCCGCGCCCGAGCCGGGAGTGCTCCTGGTCGAAGAGGGCGCCTCCTCGTTCGCGGTGCGCTACGGCCGCGCGGTGCTCGCCACCGGCGCACGCGAGCGCTTCCTCCCGTTCCCCGGTTGGACACTGCCGGGCGTGCTGGGCGTCAGCGGCCTCCAGGTGCTCGTCAAGGATGGCCTCCCCATTCGCGGCAAGCGCGTGGTGCTCGCCGGCACGGGCCCGCTGTTGCTCGCCGCCGCCGCGACGATTCACGCCCACGGTGGCGAGGTCCTCTACATCGCCGAGCAGGCCTCCGCCACGAGCCATTGGGGCTTCGCCCTCCAGCTCTGGCGGCACCCGGCCAAGCTGCTCCAAGGCGCCTTGATGTCCGCGGCGCTCATCCGCGTGCCCACGTCCACGGACGCCTGGGTCATCGCCGCCGAAGGCGAGGACCGGGTGGAGTCGGTCCGCCTGGCCGTGCGCGGTCGCGAGGAACAGTTGCGGTGCGACTACCTGGGCGCGGCCTACGGGCTCGTGCCCAATCTAGAAGTGGCCCGGCTGCTGGGCTGTGAGACCTCGGCCGGCGCGGTGGTCGTGAACGAGCGCCTGGAGACGCGCGTCCCCAAGGTCCACGCCGTGGGCGAGCTGCTCGGCATCGGCGGCGTGGACCAGGCGCTCGTCACCGGAGAGCTGGCCGGACTCGTCGCCGCGGAGCAACCCATCCCCGTCGAGTTGGAGCGCACCTGGCATCGCGTCCGCGCGTTCGCCGCCCAGCTCGCGCGGCATGACGCTCCACGCGCGGAGCTGCGACGACTGGCCACGCCGGACACGCTGCTGTGCCGCTGCGAGGACGTGCCCCTGTCCGCGCTGGAGGGCTGTCAGAACCTGCGCGAGGCCCGGCTGTACGCCCGGCTGGGCATGGGCGCCTGTCAGGGCCGCACCTGCGGCACGGCGGCGCAAACCCTCTTCGGCTGGTCGGGCGAGGACGTGCGCCCACCGTGTCTTCCCGCGCGCATCGGCAGCCTGCGCCTTCCCTCGGACGTTTCCTCTACCCACACGAGAGAGTCATGAACCTCTGGACTGGTGTCCTCCCCGCCATCACCACCCCCTTCAACACGGACCTGTCCGTCGACCACGGCGTGGTGCGCTCACACGTGCGCTGGCTGGTGTCGCAGGGCTGCACCGGCATCATCCCCTGCGGCTCACTGGGCGAGGGCGCGACGCTGAGCATGGAGGAGAAGGCCGCGGTGATGCGCACGTGCGTGGATGCGGTAAAGGCGCCCGTCATCCCGGGCATCGCCGCCCTGTCCACGGCGGAGGCCGTGCGGCTGGCTCGCGCCGCGGAGGAGGCGGGCTGCGCCGGGCTGATGGTGTTGCCCCCGTATGTCTATTCCAGCGACTGGCGCGAGATGAAGGCCCACATCTCCGCCGTCCTTCGCGCCACGAAGCTGCCGTGCCTGCTCTACAACAACCCCGTCGCCTACAAGACGGACTTCATCCCCGCCCATCTCGCGGAGCTGGCCGCCGAGCATGACAACGCGGTCGCCGTGAAGGAGTCCTCCACCGACGCCCGTCGCGTCACCGCCATTCGCGCCCTCCTGGGAGACCGGCTGGCCGTGGGCGTGGGCGTGGACGACTGCCTCGTCGAGGGCGTGGACGCGGGCGCGCGCTTCTGGGTGGCGGGGCTGGTCAATGCGTTCCCCGCCGAGTCCGTGCGACTGCTCGAGCTGGCTCTCGCCGGAAAGAAGCAGGCCGCGTTCGAGCTGTACCGCTGGTTCCTGCCGCTCTTGCGCCTGGACACCGTCACCAAGTTCATCCAGCTCATCAAGCTGGTCCAGCAGGAAGTCGGCTGGGGCCACGAGCGGGTGCGTGGGCCTCGGCTGGAGCTGGCGGGTGCCGAGCGCGAGGAGTGCCTGCGCGTGCTGCGCGAGGCCCTGGCGAACCGGCCCGCGTTGTAGTGCCCCGTCGCGAAGTGTCCTGTAGCGAAGCTGGAGGGGCGATGGGCCCCTCCCGGAGTGAGGTCGCCGAATGAGCTGGATGGGACTGTCCTTGATTGGCGCCGAACGCGGCGAGCCCGGTGGGCCGACGTTCACCGGCTGGAATCCCGCGGAGGGCGTGGCGCTCGAGCCTCGCTTCCACGGCGCGCGGCCCCAGGAGGTGGAGCGGGCCTGCGTGCTCGCGGAGCAGGCCGCCCCCACACTCGCGGCGCTGTCCTCGCGTCAGCGCGCCGTGTTCCTGGAGCACGTCGCCGAGGCGCTCCTCGCGGCGGAAGCGGACTTCCTCGCCGTGACACCAAAGGAGACCGGACTTCCCCCCGCGCGCATCCAGGGAGAGCTGGGCCGCGCGGCCGGACAGTTCCGTCAGTATGCCCGGCTGCTGGCGGAGGGCAGTTGGGTGGATGCGCGCATCGACCGGGCCCTGCCCGAACGCCGTCCCTTGCCGCGTCCGGACCTGCGCTCCCTGCTGCGCCCCGTGGGGCCGGTGGCCGTGTTCGGCGCGAGCAACTTCCCGCTCGCGTTCTCCGTCGCCGGAGGTGACACCGCGTCCGCGCTGGCCGCGGGCTGTCCCGTCGTCGCCAAGGCCCATCCCGCGCACCCCGCGACGTCGGAGCGCGCGGGCCTGGCCATCCGCGCGGCCGTGGCGGCGTGTGGGCTGCACGAAGGCGTGTTCTCGCTCCTGTTCGACGCGGGCACGGAGGTGGGCGCCTCGCTCGTGAGTCACCCCGCCATCCGCGCCGTCGGCTTCACGGGCTCTCGTGGCGGAGGACGCGCGCTGATGGCGCTGGCCGCCGCGCGGCCTGTCCCCATTCCCGTCTTCGCGGAGATGGGCTCCATCAACCCCATCTTCCTCCTGCCGGAGGCGCTGGCCGCTCGCCCCCAGGCGATGGCGGACGCGCTGGCCGCGTCCATCCTCCAGGGCGCGGGCCAGTTCTGCACCTCGCCTGGCCTGCTCGTGGCGGTGGAGGGCCCGGGGTACGAGGTCTTCCGCGCGCGGCTCGCGGAGAAGCTGGGGGCCGCCTCGGCCGCGCCCATGTTGACGCCCGCCATCGCCGAGCGCTTTCGCGAGGGCGTGAGCCGTCTCGCCGCTCGCACGGACACGCGGACCTGTGCACGGGGGGAGTCGAAGGCCGCGCTGGGCGCCGCCACGCTGTTCGAGGCGGAGGCCCGCGTGGTGCTCGCCGAGAGCGCGCTCACGGAAGAGGTGTTCGGAAGCTGCGCGGTGCTGGCGGTGGCGCGTGACGCGGCGGAGCTGGTGCGCGTGGCCTCCAGCCTGGAAGGCCAGCTCACCGCGACGGTGATGATGGACGCGGGAGACACGGCGCTGGCCGCCGAGCTGCTCCCCACGCTGTCGGACCGCGTGGGACGCGTGCTGATGAATGGTGTCCCCACGGGTGTGGAGGTCTGCCCGGCCATGGTGCATGGCGGTCCCTTTCCGGCCAGCTCGGATGGCCGCTTCACCGCCGTGGGCACGGGCGCCATTCGCCGCTTCGTGCGGCCGGTGTGCTACCAGGACGTGCCGGACGCACTGCTCCCGCCGGAGCTGCGCGATGCGAATCCCCTGAACCTGTGGCGAACGGTGGAGGGGGTCCTGAAGCAGGAGTGACTCCCAGGTGCCCTGTCTTCACCCGGGAGTCCCCCCGGGCTTCACGGCGCCGCGTCGAAGCGGGCCTCCAGCTTCACGCCCGCGAACGCCGCGCGGGCCCTCACCATGGCGTAGTAGTAAACGCCGGTCAGCGGCGAGGAGATGTCCACCACCTCGTCGTTGCCGGCCAGATACGGCCGGTAGTCATACGCCGTCGTCGACGGCCACTGATTGGCGCGGACGTAGAGGTCCGCGTTGCCCGTGCCGCCGCTCATCTGGAAGCGCAGGTTGCGCGCGCCGGCGGGCACCCAGAGATAGAAGTACTGGATGTCGTTGCCGGCCAGCGGGCCCCGGTAGCAGCCGTTGTCCAGCATCCGGGTGTCCGCGCCCGTGCACTGCGTGCCGGTGCCAGGCCCCGGGCCCGGATTCGCGCAGGTGCTCGGGTCGGCCGCGGTGGAGACGCAGTCAATCCACTCGTGGAACTCCGCGTCGTTCGCCGAGCCCAGGCTGTCCAGCGACGTGCGATACCCGGAGTAGTTCCCCGCGCGGAACTGGCCGACGAAGGTGTCCACCTGCGCCGGGTGGCGCTCGAACATGAAGCGCACCGCGAGGTAGCCCCAGTAGTACACGCGCTCGGTGCCACTGTTGTAGTCGTTGCGCAGAATCTGGCTGAGCTGGAAGCGCTTGCTGGTGCCCAGCTCCACCGCGGACGCGTTGTCGTCCTTCTTGGAGACGTACTCACCCAGCCCTTCAATCCACCAGATGGTGGGCTGGCTGATGCTGTCGCCGAAGCCGCCCTTCATGTTGAAGCGGCCATCCAGGTAGTGGACGTACTCGTGGCGCAGGTTCCAGATTTCGAACGCGGGCCGAACCCACTCCGCCTCGTAGGCGATGAAGCGGGCCTGATTGCCGGACGCCGCCGGGTCTCCCTCCAGGTACATGCCGCCGTTGTTCGTGTCGATGCCGAACAGCGCGCCGGCATACGTCTGGTAGTCCAGGCTGCTGTCGAAGATGACCATCTCCAGCGACGTGTTGTTGTCGCTGGCGACGGGCAGGCGGCCCGTCTTCAGCTTGTCGTGGAAGTAGGACTCCTGCGTGGCGAGCTGGTCGCAGCTCTGCGCGAGCTGGGTGGCCGTCATCTCCTGGGCGCGCATGCGCAGCGTGGCGCCGCAGTTGTGCGTCACGCGGAGCACCGCCTGCTCCAGCGTCCGCCGGAAGTCGCAGATGCCGTAGTACGCGCAGTTGGCGCCGTCGTAGAAGTCGGCCATCTCCGCAGCGCCCACCCAGACGCCCGCGGTGGGGCCCATCATCGAGTGGCTGGTGATGAGCGCCTTCACCTTGGGGCGCGTCTTCGTCTGCAGCGTCCCCGGATACTGGAGGAAACGGGACAGCTCGCGGGCCGCGTTGACGGAGAGGTACTGGTTGTCGGTGCCCAGCAGGTGCTCGGTGCGCAGGCCGAACGAGTCCAGCGAGTCGATGATGGACGGGTCCTGCTGCACGGCCGCCACGAAGTCGTCGTTGTAGTGGCCGCGGAACAGCCCGACGAAGACGTTGTTGGTGGCGCTGCGCATGTACCAGAAGGCCAGGGTGGTGTCGTTGAAGCGGTCCAGCAGGCCCTTGAAGGTGCCCAGGTGCCGCGCGTTCTCCCCCGCGCTGTCGATGAGCGTGACGAACTCATGCAGCACCGCGCCGTGGTCGTCGTTGACGTCCCGGAAGTGGCTGTTGGCCACGAAGGCGGCCAGGGCTGGGCGGATGGCGTTGGCCAGCGCCGTGCCGTAGCTGCCCACGACGTCCGGGGCGTAGTACTGCACGTAGTACCCCGCGCGCAGGAACATGATGAGCTGGAGCGTCTGGCCGTTGTTGTTGCCCCCATAGCCTTGTGAGCTGGTGGTGAGCGCGTTGGCGATGGTGACCATCTTGCTCTCGATGAACACCTGCCGGGCGAGCGTGCCCGTGACGCTGAACAGCGTGTTGATGCACTCCGTCGTGGAGCCCTTCACCAGCGTGACGAGCGCCGTGCCGGTGGCGGACCCGAAGGCCGCCGTGTCACACGCCAGCAGAAGGCGCTTCGGTGCCGGTGGGGTGAGCGCCTGACGCAACTGCTGCGGGGGGACATCCGGCTGCCGCTCGTCGGGCTGGATGCGTTGGTGCGCGTGCTCCAGTCCATGGACGCGCTGAGCAGGCTCGGCCGGGAGAGGACCTCCGGGGCGCGCATCCGCTCCGGGTGCGAACAGGGCGAGACAACAGATGGCGAGGACGATGTGACAGCGACACCAATCAGCGATTGGACTGCGCATGGCTTCGTGCTCCTCGAATGGGGGGGCTTGCCGCACGGTGTCGTCCGTTTCGAGTGACACCGACGTGGGTTTCACGCGGTGTTCAAGGTATTCATGAGCACGTGTGACATTCTTGTGTCTTTCCCATGTGGGGACGAATGGAAACCACCAAGACGCGTGAAACCTTGGAGCACTGGCGGATGGGCTTCATGGGGCGGGTGGCGAATCCGCTGTTCGCGGAGGAGCTGTTCGACCGGGTGCCGGACATCGTCTTCTCGGTGAAGGACATCCGGGGGCGCTACGTGTGCATGAGCGAGGCATGCGCGGAGCGCTGTGGCCTGAAGAGCAAGGCGGCGGCGGTGGGGCACACGGCGCACGAGCTGTTCCCCCAGCACATGGCGGACCGCTACGTGCGACAGGACGAGAAGGTGTTCCAGACGGGGCGCGCGCTCGTGGACAACCTGGACCTGACGTTGTTCAACAACCGCAAGCCGGGCTGGTGTCTGACGAGCAAGGTGCCGCTGTTCGATGCCACGGGCGAGGTGATGGGGCTGGCGTGTCTGTCCAAGGACGTGCACGAGCCGGGGCGCGCGGGGCTCGTGGACGAGCGCTTCGCGGAGACCATCGACTACATCCAGGCGAACTATGGGGAGCGGCTGCGCATCGACTCGCTGGCGCGGCAGGCGGGGATGTCCGCGGCGCAGTTCGAGCGGCGGATGCGGCGCATCTTCCAGCTGTCAGCCGGGCAGTTCATCATGAAGACTCGCATCGACGCGGCGGCGGAGCGGCTGGTGGAGGATGCGCAGCCCATCGCCGCCATTGCCCTGGCGGTGGGGTTCTGTGACCAGAGCGCGCTGTCGCGCCAGTTCAAGCAGGTGACGGGGTTGAGCCCGCGACAGTACCGGCAGTTCGTCGTCGCCACGTCCGCGCCGGGAGCGCCACGGAGCAAGCGGGCTCGCTGAAGCCAGGCCACCTGGCGTGACGTTCACGCCGGTGTAGCCACAGCACCCCGCTTAGAACCGCCCCGCCCGAGCCTGGTCGAAGTCCACGCGGTGCTTCATGTACAGCGTATCCAGCATGTGGTTGCTGATGGGGTTGGCATTCCCATCCGTGAACCGGTGCACCACCGCGCCCTTGCCCGCGTCCTTCAGGAAGGCCGTCGGGTCCATGCTCCCGCCCAGGCCGGTGAGCGTGGGCACCGGGTCCGCGTTGTTGACGTAGTGCACATACCTGGGCCCATCCACATACCGCGTGGACGCCGCGCCAAACGTTTCCACGCTCAGCTTGCCCAGCGTCTTCTCCACCTGCGCCTGGGACAGGCCGTCCTCGATGCGCAGCCGCTTCGCCACATCATCCAGCGCTCGCGCGGTGATGAGGCCACCCTGGCTGTAGCCCATGAGGTGCACCTCACGGCCCGCCTTCAACTCGCTGTAGAGCGTGTCCGCCAGTGTATCCACGGCGGGGTTGCGGCCCTTGTCCAGCTTGTCCGCCACACACTGCGCCAGGTCCGCCACCAGGCCCTGCGTCGCGTTGTGGATGCCCACCACCTTCGCGTCCGCCGTCTCCGCGATGGCCTGCATCTCACTCAACTGCCCCGACGTCGGCGTCATGATGCCGTTGACGTAGAGAATCGTCTTCGACGGGTTCGGGTTGTCCAATGGTGTCACGCCCGGGACGTCCTTCAGCGGCGTGCCGGGCGGAAACGTCTGCCCCCTGGCCCCCACGAACTTCCCGTCATTCATCCGGTCCGGCTTCGCATCCCCGCCGAAGATGCGCTTCAGCTCGTTCACATGCGCGGCCTGGAAGACGTCCTTGCCCATCTCGATGAAGCGGGGCACGTCGGCGATGCCGCCCTTGATGGCGTCCACCACCCCGCCCACCAGGGGGTTCTTCGGAGCCGCGGTGGGTGCCTTCACAGTCGGAGGGGTGACGGCGCTGCGGTTGCGGTCGATGGGGCTCACGAGGGCCTCCTGCCCGGTGGGGGACGGGTGTTCTCCCCATCTTCTCAAGCTTCCAGAGGGAAGTTGCGTCCTCCCACCTCGTGCGTGTCAATCCATACGGAGGGCACGCGACATGCCGCGTCAATGCGGCACGGGCGGTGAGGGCTCACGCGTTTCGGGGCCGTGGTGGTTCAGCGTCTGCTCCGCCTGCTCGCGATGGAGGCGCCGCGTGGCCGTCTCCTCCTCTTCCGTCCGCTGGCGCCGCTTCACCAGGCCCTGCGTCTCATCCACGAACCAGAACACCACCCGGAAGAAAGCCGAGATGACCGTGATGAGCAGCGCGGACAGCACCCAACTGAGTACGTAGCCCGGCCAGCCTCCCACCGTCACTCGAATGACGTTCGTCCCCGTGAGCGGCACCAGGACGAAGGCCACGTAGTGCGACACGCAATAGGGGCACGACGCCAGGTAGCCCAGCCACGTGTCCTTGCCCCCCAGCCGCGCGCGCAGCGGCGCGAAGATGCGCTCCCGGGACAGCGTCTGCGACACGCCCATCACCACGGCGGAGACTGCCAAGAGCTGGAAGAGGTCCCCCATGTCGCCAAGGTGGCGATGGCGCACCGGGCAAGAAACAGC